>JAGQQT010000469.1 GCA_020426065.1 Planctomycetaceae bacterium
CCAGCAGTGGCTTGGCATGACTTCTCCCTGACATCATCAGCGAGACATTTCCCAATTTCACCCTCCCTCCGGGAGGGTCGGCGCAGCCGGGGAGGGTGAGCTCTAAATAACCGCTCCCCAGCAACCACCCTCCCCGAAGCCAGTTGCCTCAAACTGTTCCACGTGCCGATTGCAAAATCAAATGCAATGAGATAAGTGAGCCGCAAGGCGCTAGCCGCGGGTCTTTGCCGTTGAACGTCCAATAAAAAGAAACCCGCGGGTGGCGGGGGCGCTCCGCAAAGCGGAAGCCCCCGACTCAAAGCCAGCTGCTCTCTCATTCCGCGAGACAAAAACCCTAGCGCCTACTACCTACAACCCAGCGCCTACCTCAACTCCGCCTGCAGTCCCGACTCACAGGCAGAAACAATGGCCGCATGCGCAGCATCGGCATCCTCACCGGTCAACGTCCGCTCATCCGAACGAAACGCCACTCGCGCCAGGTAGGTCTTCTTCCCTGCTCCCAGGTTCTCTCCCCGATATTCACTCACAAACGAGACCTCTTCCAGCAGCGGCCCGCCCGATTTCTCAATCGTCACTGCCAGCTCTTCCCAGCTTGTCGTCTCTGCCAGCAGAAAGTTGAAGTCCCGCTCCACCGCAGGAAACTGCGGAATCGGTTTAGTCTGGGGTGCGATATTCAGCAAATCGATCAAAGTCTGCAGCTCAACCTCCGCTGCACAGGCAGTATCTCGTAAACCGGTCAACTGCAGCACCTCTTCAGAAACTTCACCCATCCAGCCCCAGCGCTTGCCATTCAAAAGCAGCTCCGCACTCCGTCCCTCCGCCAGACCCTTCACGTCTGCAATACGGGCGGTCAGTTTCGCCGTCGAATCCACTTCTTTGACCAGAGCTTCCAGCACACCTTTCAGTTCCAGAAAACTTCGCCCGGACACACAACTCAGACACAGCGGCTGCTCAGCACCCTCTGACGTCAATGCGGTGAACACCCGCGCCACCTCAAACAACTGGGCATTCTCTGTCCCGGTCCGCTCGTTCGCCCGCCGACACGCCAGCAGACTCGGCACCAGCGTCGACCGCAAAACGTTCTCTTTTTTCCGCGAAGAATGCTCCACACTCAGCGGGACACTCACTCCACGCGGGTTGAACATCGCATTCATCTCTTCCGAGACAAACGTCATCGTCATCGCTTCATAAAAGCCCGCACCATTCAACACCCGGTTCACCAGGTCCAAAGTCCGATCCTGCCGAGAGCGGGCAATCGCTTCCACCGCCGGCGGATCATTCTCCGGAATCCGGTCATACCCATAAATCCGGGCTACCTCTTCAATCAGGTCCGCCTCACGGGTCAAGTCCGCACGCCAGCTCGGTGCCCGATATTTCCCCAACTCATCGCTGCACGACAGCTCTTCACAACCTAGAGCGATCAGAATCTCTCGGCACGTTTTCGCGGGAATCGAAATCCCCAGAATCCGCTCCACCTGGCCAAACCGGAATTCCATCTCCGCTCGTTTTCCCGACAGATCCCCCACACAAATCGGCTCAGCCAGAACCTCGCCACCACACAATTCCACAATCAGTTCACAGCAACGCCTGCTCGCCCAGTCGATCTGCGTCACATCCACGCCCCGCTCAAACCGGAACGAGGAATCACTGAACAACGATAACCGTCGTGCCGTCCGACGCACCGACAACGGCACAAAATTCGCCGTCTCAATCAGCAGGTCTGTCGTCGCTTCCGAAACTTCACTCTCCTGACCACCCATCACTCCCGCAATTGCCACCGCTCGCTCAGCATCAGCAATCACGCACATTTCACTGTCCAGCTCGTACTTCCGACCGTTGATAGCCACAAACGGCTCACCCTGGGACGCCCGCCGAACAACAATCCGCTGACCAGCCAGCTTGTTCAAATCAAACGCATGCAAAGGTTGACCACACTCCATCAGCACGTAGTTGGTCACATCCACCACGTTATTCACCGACCTCAGCCCCAGCGTTTCCAGTCGATGCACCAGCCACTCCGGACTCGGCCCCACCTTCACACCTCGAATCACCCGTGCCTGGTACTGCGTACAATCTTCCGCTGCCAGATTCTCGACCGAAGTCACATCGGCAGTCCGCGCGTCAATACAGGAAATCCCAGCCTTTGGAATCGACAAAGGCACCCCGTACAACACCGAAAGCTCCCGCGCCACGCCCACATGACCCAGGCAGTCCGGACGATTACTCGTCACTTCCAGATCAATCGCAAAATCTTCGTCCGCTGGCTGAATCTCTTCCAGATTCAATCCCGACATCATCAGCCGCTCAGCAGCCGACTCCACCGCACAGTCCAGCTTCACGTAATCCCGCAACCAGTTCCAACTGACAATCATCGCTCTCTCACCTGTCAACAAACCAACGCGAATCCCCTAGCGCCTAATACCTACCACCCAGCGCCTACCCCCTAACAATCCGCCAGTGTCTGCAGAATCAAATCCTTCAATCCCGCATTCACAGAAATCCCGCTCTTTCCGTAAATCGTCGCCCGTCCCTGACGATCCACAAAATGACCGCCCGCCTCTTCCAGAATCGGCAGCAGGGCCGCTGCATCCCATTCACTCAACACCGGATCCACCATCACCTCTGCTCGACCCGTCGCCACCAGCATATGACCAAAGCAGTCACCCCAGCCACGCGTCAACCGCACCCCCCTGCACAATACCCCATAAGGCTTCGAGAGCCCCAGCGATTCCCAGCGAGCCACATTGGTTGTGCAGAAACAGGCTTCACTCAAATCACTCACATCTGAGCACCGGGCAGGAATTGGATCTTCATTCCGCTTTTTCCACCAGGCCCCGCCACCCTTGGCCGCATACACCACCTCATCCAGACCCGGAAAACGGCACACTCCTACCACGCAATGTCGCTCTCCGTCCGCTCCAATTTCTTCCAGCCCCAGCAGCGAGCCAAACAGCGGCACTCCATGCACAAACGATTTCGTCCCGTCAATCGGGTCCAGGATCCACCGGAAATTGTTCTTCCCCGGAGTCTCTGGAAACTCTTCCCCCAGAATCCCGTCTTCCGGAAAACTCTCGGCCAGCAATTCCCGAATCAGCAACTCCGCTCCCCGATCCGCTTCGGTCACCGGAGTGTTATCGTGCTTGGAAATCACGTTCAAATCCTGATTCTGATAATACTTCAGAATCAACTCCTGTGCAGCCTCCGCTGCACGCAGTGCAAATTCCAGTCGGGACTGATACTCTGCTTTCGCGCCACTCATACTGATGACTCTTCGTAATAAAATCTTTCCCGCGGATCACATTCATCCGCCTGACAGGTCCACTCCCGCTTCACACGCTCAGTTCGATTCCCGCAGACGATAAAGATGCTCGCCTGCTTTCCGCACCAGCAGCACCCCTTCATCCTCACGGTTCGCATAAGACTCCACATCAATTTCATCCGGATTCCGATATCCCAGATTGATCTCCGCACAGACTTCAGGAGGAACCTGGGACGCCAGAGTCACTCTCACCCGAGGCTTCTCAACACCATCTTCATAGGTCCCTCCGCCACGCACATGGGTAGAGTGAGCCAGCACTCCCCGAGCAATATGTGAGAAACGGTCCGGCTGCTTCAGGAAATAATCCCGAACATGGTAACCCACCTCCTTGATCAATGCTCCGTGAGTCGTCGAGATTTCCGAAAGATGCGGAGCATAAATGATCAGTTCACCCCCATCCGCCACCACCGGTTCCAGCTTGTACATGCATTTCCCGGCCACCCACAA
>JAGQQT010000046.1 GCA_020426065.1 Planctomycetaceae bacterium
CCAAAACACCTCCGATCCGGGACATCATGGCACCTTCTCAACGTCCTCAAGAGTCCAGGTTTTCTGGAAGAGTGGCTTGTCGGGACAATAGAGCCGGAAGAGGAGTAAAAGATCTTCGCCAGTGGGAATCCACTTGTGTTCCATTCCCTCGGGAGCGTTCGGTGCGAAGTAAACATCTACCGATCCATTCTCGTTCTGTTTCATCTTGTCGAGCTCCAGGGAAGACAAACCGACTCGATCAGCATCTTTAACGAATCCTTTCGTTTTCATGCTGTAAACGATCACCGACCAGAAGTCCTTTGCAGGCGTGTCGGCGGGCACGTTGAGTCGGTAGGTGTCTATTCCGTTCAGCCAGTTACTCTACCAACTCAGGATCACCAGGTTTCCATGATTTGTCATAAAATGACTGCAGTGGACCATAAAGACGAAAGATAGTGTTCCATCCTTTGCCAGGTACGGTCTGAATCCAGTTGTGTTCAAAACCTTGAGGAGGTTCAGGTGCAAAGTAGATGTCGTAGGAGCCATCGGAATTCTGTTTCAGATTCTTTCTGCTGAGATTATCCAGTCCCGGGAAACGTTGATCGGTCTGCAACATGGAGCGGGTCTGGTTGTCGTACAGGGTGAACGACCAGAAGTCCTTCGCAGGTACGTTGGGCGGCAGATGAATATTGTAAGTCTTGCTCCCATCAAGCGAATTGCCATCCTTGTCGAGATAGGCGATCAGGTATTGTGACCCCTTGCCAACATTTTGGGCCGCCATGGCCGGGGTGATCCCGGTCGCGTAGAAATGCATGTAAACGCGACCATCGTACAGGCGTCTTCCATCGAGAATGAAGTCGTAACGGTTGGCGAAGAACGGGTTGGTCCACTTCAACTCGCCAGGGTAGACATAAGCCATTTCATCCTTCGGACGGGCAGTGAGCGCCCTCGCGGTTACGGCACCGATCTTGGCCACATCCTCCAGGATTTTTTTCTGTTCCGGCGTGGGGTCGAACTTCTTGCCTTTCTCGATGCCGACCTCGGCCAGCAATCCTCGAATGTCTGGATCCAACCCCATCAGCGTCTCGGCCTGGATCTGGGCATTCAATTCTTCCCAGTAGCCAAAGTCCATTCGATGAATCGTATTGTGGAAATCACCGGAGGTGTTGACGAATTTGAGCTTGGGCGGATTGTTCTTCTTAGAAAGCGGATATATTTTGAACAGCTTTTGCGTCGCCTCGACTGCCGGCTTCGTTGAACCATTCACAGGGAAACCACGCCAAATCACCCAGTTGCCGTTCGACGGAGTTCGCGCGACGTGATAGCCGTCGGGTATCTCGCCCTTGTAATCCTCTCGAACGAGCAAAAACTTGCCTCCCTTTCCATTGTCCGGGCCCGCGTTTCCAAAGTCGATGACATATTCAAACCAGGCATCATCAATGATCCCCAGCACATTCGGCGGAGTTTCGATTACCATTGGCTCGTCGCCAAGTTCGACCCAGCATCCCTGGTAAATCGACACGGTGTTGGGGGTCAGCCACAGTGATTTGGAATCCATCTGGTCCGCGAACTGAATAACCGTCGTATTCGGCGGGCCAAACTTCCGCATGCCTTGCTCCATGGCATACATGGATGCAATCTGGATCGAGTTGAGGTATGCACTCAGCGCCCGCTGCCGATAGAGGTTCTCATAGACAAGAGCGGTCGTCCTGGCATCGGGGACGCCGTCGAAACCGGTCAGTGTGCCAATGGAGCTTTCGAGTTTGTCGGGTGTCGCGATGCCCTCCGGAATGGGAGTGGTCATTTTCATTTGCGGAGGAGCTGCTCCAACCGCCGAGAAAACGGTGAGAACAAACAATGTTGAGAGCGCAGTAATTCTCATTGCAGTTACCTTCAATTCTTATATCTTTGACAGTAAAAGATCTTCATGATTCCGAATGTCGCGATCCTTGTATTTGTTTTGGTGATTGACCGTATAAAGCTCCTACCCAAATCTCATGGAGTGTTTCCAGAGCGATGACCGGATCGCTCTGGGGTCGGCGTCCAAATTCAGCCAGCAGGAATGCAGCATCGAGGGCATTGAGCGCTTTCGCCGTCTGTCGCGCATCGAGAGGCTTCGAGATTATTCCCTCCTGTTGTTGAACCCTGATACGAGCTTCAACGGCGTCATTCCACCGCCCCATGAAGGCTCCCCACGCTTTTTCAAGACGCGCATCCAGAGGAGCTGCTTCCGCAATCGCACGGATGACCGGTCCATGCTCGACACAGGAAGAAATGACTCCCGCGAGTGCTTCATGGAGTGCGGCTACTGGCTCTCCCTCTCCGACAATCCAGCGATTCGCCTTCTGTTGCATCGACGCCTCTATCTCGGACAGAAGAGTTTCGGCCAGATCATGAACATCATTAAAATATTGGTAAAAAGCGGGGCGACTGAGCGCTGTCCCTTCCATAAGACGGGCGACCGTCAAATCCCGGAATGGATGCTCCCAAAGGTAGTCAACAGCCCTCCGTATTATCAGTCGTCGTGCTTCAGCTGGCTCGTGTCTACGAGACCGGGGGGACTTTGGCTCTCGAGTGGAATGTTTTTTAGAATACTTTACTGACATAGTGTCAATAGATTACTGACACATTGTCAGTATGTCAAATGTTAATTATCAAAAGTATCATCTGAAAATGAGGTTTTGTATGCAGCAAGTAGACGTAGTTCACAAATTCCAAAGAGAAAAAGTTCAACTGCCTTCCTGTCGTCCCGACTTTTCAATAAAACAGCCCATCGAAACGGAATGTTTCGATGGGCTGTTTTATTGAGTATTTCACAGCATCAAGCCTTGGTGACATCTGCTACTGTGCAGTGACGGTTTTTGATCGGAACCCTAGATCCATGAGAGATCGCAAAGTTGACATACTCATTGGTGATAACCGATGGATAGAATTCATCAGTCTCAATGGGCGGCACGATTTTGCCGTCGATATCGATCAGTACATGGTAGGCCTGTGGCCTCTCATCGAGCGTCTTGAGACTAATTGTGTGGCTGACTGTTGTGGTTTTGGCGCCTTCAACTTCACAGCGAATTTTATTCATGCGATGATTGACGGCTTGGATTGCGCAGAATTGCTTGCTGCATGTGATCAAGCCCAGCGCGACATCACGAACGTCGCATCCTCGGTGGTCGTAAGCAACAGAATGAACAATCTATCCGACAAACGAGTCATGCTGAGACTGATCGAGCATATTCAAAACTGCATCCACTCACATGCTAACTAGCAAAACGCCAAACCGGGTTCAGGATGGATTCTAGCTGTTAAGTTGCGATGCGTAGTGCCGGTTAATCAAGTCGTTTTGGATCCAGAGTAGTTTCCCAAACGCTCGAAGAGTGCGAGCCGTCGTTTCCGTATTTAGAGTCGCAGCCAGGATTACGTCTGTCAAAAGTTCAGATAGTAATCCCATCAATCCATTCATCTGCAATAACGGAATGGATAACTCTTTACTTCCCGCTTTGGGAGTATGCATCTTCCCAACCATGTCCAGATATTGAACCATCTTATCGTCGTAAGAGCGTCCAATAAGCTGGACCAGGTATCGGTTCAGATGGTCTTTGCGAAACTTAATTTGGGGATGGTCACCGCTCAGAGTTGCCAGATCAACTGGTGTATCTCCATCGAAACCATGTTGCCGAGGAACAAAGTGCCTGGCTGTTGCATCGTACTGCAAAAGTTTCTGATAAGTCTTGTCAACGATTTCCGGAACCTTTGGCCCGAGATAAGGCGCAAAGGCCTGGATTGCCTTCACGTCGTCATCAGCAAAACCAATAAATTCAGTCAAATACTGAAAGCGATATAATACATCCGCTTCCAGTTTTTCTTCATTTATAGAGTGCATTTTCAAGACAGACTGGATCGAGAATGAATTGAGGTTGGATGAACGTAGAAGCTTATACCGAGAGTTGGACAAGCTCTGCAGGAGGTTCAGCTTCAATGATTTTCAGATCAAATTTATCCTGCAAGATTTTGAAAACATTGGGACTCACGAATGCCGGAGGGACTGGTCCCACGCGGATACCCTTCACGTCCAATGCAAGCAGACTTAACAAAACGGCAACTGCCTTCTGTTCGAACCAGGATAATACAATCTCCAGTGGTAGATCATTTACGCCACAATCAAATGCTTTTGACAACGCCAAGGCAACTTGAATAGCTCCATAGGCATCGTTGCACTGTCCCATATCCAGCAATCGTGGCAAACCAGCAACGGTGCCGTAATCATGATTACGAATACGGTACTTACCACATCCTAATGTCAGAATAATCGATTCGTCAGGTGTCGATTCTGCAAGCTGGGAGTAGTAGTTTCGTCCCGATTCCGCTCCGTCGCAGCCCCCAATCAGGTAGAAGCGTTTGACATCACCTGCTTTCACAGCTTCAACAACTTTTTCGGCAACTCCCATTATGACGCTGTGATGAAATCCAATCGTTGACTCTCGAACTTTGTTTTCGGGTAGTGGCGGTAATTGTTTTGCCCGCTCAATGATCGGTGAAAAATCATTATCAGTAAGGCGTGTTCCCCCCGGTACAGCAGTAACACGTGTTGTATAGAGCCTGTCAGCATATGTATCAGGCGGAATTAGAACGCAGTTTGTCGTTCCCAGAATCGCCCCGGAAAAAGTCGGGAATTCCCAAAGCTGATTTTGCCATGCGCTTCCAAAATGGCCAGCCAAATGAGGGTGCGCTTTCAGTTTTGGATAGCTGTGGGCAGGTAGCATTTCCCCGTGGGTATAGACGTTAACCCCCTGTCCAGCGGCCTGCTCAAGCAGATCGGATAAGTCCTGCAAATCGTGTCCGGTGACCAGAATTCCAGGACCCGCTTTTGTGCCTTCGTAAACTGTTGTGGGTTCCGGCTGTCCAAACCGTTCGACATGTCCTTCATCCAGCATTTCCATTACGCGAATATTTTTTCGGCCGCACTCCAGTACGAGTTCAAGTAAGCTCTCCAAGTCAAAGTTGACGTTCGTCACCGTCGCGAATAGTGCTTCTTCGATAAATGCATTTACAGAATCATCCGTTTTTCCAAGTCGACGAGCGTGGTGTGCGTAGGCTGCCATGCCTTTCACTCCATAGAGCAAAATCTCCATCAATGACTGCATGTCTTCATCTTTTCCACACACACCAATATCAGTGCAACCTGTGCCATTTTGAGTTTGTTCACATTGATTACAGAACATGGCAGGTCTCCTTCGAGGCTTAAAGAGGTGAGAGGAATATCAGGAAGGGGGTGATGCTGGCAGTTTCAGCCATAAACAGACACCCTGTTGGCTGGAACCTCACGAGTTCTTTTGAACGGAAATGTCACGACCAAACTGTTCGTCCACACGGGAAATTTTCCTGATCTGGATGACCGAAAACTTCACTACACGGGAAACTTAGTGAATCCTTCGCAAAAAAAACAAGAAATCAAGAACTTAAATTCTTGTATTATAATCAGAATACAGATAGTTTGTTTTCTGGGCAATACCTGACAAGGGACGCTCCGACTGGCTCATCCAAATCTCTGTGTGATGGATTCAAGTCCCTTTACATTCGGGGTTGCCTCCCTATTCTGAGGATGTTTGTGTTCCTGATGTTCCCCAGTTATCCACATCCGAGTGCCCCCACAACGAATTCAGCAATCAGGGATGGCCGTCGTTCCAAAGTTTTTTGGACCAGAACCTGATACACAGGTGATCGAAGCTCTCTTCCGGTCAACCACTCCAGGATTTGCAAATACTCTTCAGACCGTTCAAGCCCATTGCAGCAGTTGAACTCAGACAGGTTTCCAGGAGCGAGGACCAGACATGACCGCCTATGGCAAAGTCTCGCAAGCGGCACTGGCTTCCATGAGCCTGCTGGCAGAGAGGTATCATGCGGAAACGCCACAGTATTTGAGTTCGGGTGAAATTGCCGAAGCCCGGAAACTCTCTCAGGCGCTCGTTGCGAAAGTGCTCACGAAGTTATCTCAAGTTGGCCTGGTCATTGGAACGCGTGGACCTGGCGGGGGCTACGCTCTGGCAATGAAGCCCAGTGAGATCAAACTGCACGATGTGGTGGCCCCGTTCGAGCGGCAGGATGACACGTTGGGCTGCCCCTTTGGTTCTGAATGGTGCGGCACGGGGCCAGAGTGCCCTCTTCATCAGGAACTGGAAGCGATGCGAAATCGCCTCACACAATTCCTGCAAACGGTCACCTTGGACTGCTTCCTGAATCGTCCTAAGGCAATCGTCCAAAACCTGAAACTGGACAACCTGAAGGATTGAAAAAATCGACCTCAAAGGGAGTCAGTAATCGAACCAGTGCTCCAGAAGGTTTCGGTTAAGATTTCCTGGACGTAAGATAGTTGAAAAGGGAATCGCAGAACTGTTGCCCAGAGTTCACGATGGTAAAGCGATTTGTTGGCGACTATGTCTGTCCAGTACTCTTCCGTGATTACAGTGCGGATCAATCCTGACATGAGGCAGGGGCAGAATTGAAATACCTGGCATGCGTCGTGTTGAAGCGGACGGCATGCTCATTCACCTAATGGAGCTTCTAATGCGGCGATTCCTACAGGTCCTTACTCTGTTCGCGATGTGCGCTGTGCATGTGCATGTGCATGGTTCAGATAGTAAACCGAATATCATTGTGATTTATACCGACGACCATGGGTATTCCGATCTGGGTTCCCAGCAGGTCTACGAGGAAGTCAAGACCCCGCACATCGACTCACTGGCTGCTGGTGGCGTGCGGATGACAGATGGATATAGCACCGCTCCGCAATGCGTGCCCTCGCGCGGAGGATTGCTCAGTGGTCAGTACCAGACGAAATTCGGATTGGAATCGAATCCGCAGATGCAGGACGCTGCCATTATGCAGCGGTTTGGTCACCTCGAAACTATTCCAGAGCGTTTAAGGAAGGCCGGTTATGTGACGGGCATGGCGGGGAAATGGCATCTGGGGATTAATGAAGCCGATGCTATCTCTGCCCATGGGTTCGACAAGGTGTATTTCAAGCACAGCGATGGACCGGGCCATTGGAATATGAATCTGCAGGGAAAAGATATTGAACCTCAGGTACAAAAAGGGGGTGGGTATCATCTGGAACTGATCTCGGAGTTTGCCTGTGCTTTCATCGACCGTTTCCAGGACAGTCCGTTCTTTTTCTATCTCGCCTTTCGTGCACCACACGTTCCGCTCGATGCTCCCCAGAAATACCTGAATCGCTTTCCCGGCGAGATGCCTGAGCGGAGACGTCAGGCGCTGGGAATGCTCTCGGCTGTCGATGATGGGGTGGGGCGAATCCTGGCCACGCTTCGCAGGAATGGTCTGGAAGAGAATACATTGATCTTTATCATCAGCGACAACGGGGCACCATTGAAGATTCACAAGCTTGATGCACCCGGAGGCGGTCCTGGCTGGGATGGATCGTTGAACGATCCCATGAACGGTGAAAAAGGGATGCTGACTGAGGGAGGAATCCGGGTTCCGTTTGTTGTGCACTGGAAAGGGACGATTCCTGGTGGTCAGGTTTATTCACAGCCGGTGATCACCCTTGATGTGGCAGCCACCTCCTGTGCGGTAGCTGGTCTGCCCGAGGATCCCAGCCTGGACGGTGTCAATCTGCTGCCCTATCTGAAGAAGGTTAAGAAAGGTGCACCGCACGATGTTCTCTACTGGCGGTGGCTCGGGCAGTCAGCCATTCGCAAGGGAAAGTGGAAGTACTTGCGGAGCGATGATCGTGAATATCTTTTCGACCTGGAAAAGGACTTCGAGGAAACCAATAACCTGTTGAGCAGTTCACCGAAAATCGCTGCTGACCTCCATGCCGAGTTGAGAGTCTGGGCGGAGACCCAGACTCCACCCGGCATTTGGGCGATGAAATCGGAAGGAATGAGTCGGGCTGCCCGCCAATACTTCGACTGGTATCTCGACAAAAAACGAGAAAACCGAAATCGTTAAGGAAGGAGCGAACAGGGCAGGTCTGTGCTCTGCGAACGGATCATCATTCTTTCGGCGCTTCGTATGTGACCTTGTTCACATCTACGTGGAGTTCTTGAAGCCTTTTGGAAACGTCTTCGGGCATTTCTTTCTGATAACGACCACCAATCTGGTCAGACAGGAAGGCTTCGACTTCCGCGTACATGGCCATACGGTTTACCGGTTTCGCAAATCCGTGTCCTTCATCGTCCGCCAGCAGGTAGCTGACTTTGTGCCCATGATCCCGCAGGGCAATCACGATCTGATCAGCTTCGGCCTGCTTCACCCTGGGATCATTTGCTCCCTGTACAATCAGCAGTGGCTTCGTGATCTTGTCTGCACTGAAAAGCGGGCTTGCTTCGCGAATCCGCTTTTTGCCCTCTTCCGTTTGCGGATCTCCCACCATGCCGTAAAGGAAAGCTCTACCCGCTTCCCAGTAAGGGGGGATTGAATCGAGCAGCGTGAAGATATTGCTCGGGCCAACAATGTCGACTCCACAGGCGTAGACATCGGGCGTAAATGCCAGTCCAGCCAGTGTGGCGTAACCTCCGTAGCTCCCGCCCATAATGGCGATGCGATCCTTGTCGGCAATCCCTTTTTTGATCAGGTATTTCACACCCCAGGTGATGTCATCCTGCATCAACTTGCCCCATTGCAGATCTCCTGCGTTGAGGAATTTCTTGCCGTAGCCCCCACTGGCGCGGAAATTGGGCTGCAGAACAGCGTAACCTCGGTTGGCCAGAAATTGTGCCTGGGCATCAAAGCCCCAGGTATCACGAGGCCCTTTGGGGCCGCCGTGAACGAGAACCACTACCGGCAGATTCCGGGCTTCCTTGCCAGAAGGTAGGGTCAGGTAAGCCGGGATTTCCATTCCGTCGCTGCTCGCGTAGCGAATGGGCGTCATCGGAGCCAGGTGCTCTTCGACAGCTTTCAGCTCCGGTCGAGGGGTGTATTGATGAATAAGTTCGCGTTTTTCAGCGTCGAAATACCAGGCTTCAGCAGCGTACTTGTCGCCATGAACGGCAATCAGGAACTTGCTGTAATCATTGGTGGCATTCTGAAACGCAATTTCCCGCCCCGGGAACTTCTGTTGCAGGAACTTGTAGTTGGCTTCCCAGGTTTTGTTGCGCCAGTAGTAGCGGGTTTTATCGTCGGTGTAGGATGTCGAAATGATCTCACGCGTGTTGCGGTCCATTCGCAAACCACCAAAATCGACCCGCTTTTCCGGATCACTTTCCAGCAGGGTCAGCTCTTTGGTCTTCGGATTCATTTTGAAGAGAGTCTGCAGGTCCAGATCTCCCTTGTTGGTGGTCAGGTAAAAGTTCTCATTTTTGGGATCCCAACCCGACACTCCTGCACTTTCGGTTACCAGAGTTTCGTAGATGGGTACCAGTTCGTCGCCGTCTTTACGCAACAGTGTCTCATTTCCGGCCGGATCAGTGCGGCTCAGCAAACGCAGGTTGTCATCCCAGTCGAACTCATAACCCGTGATCCGGTCTTCGTTCTGATAAACCAGGGTCAATTCACCTGTGGAAATCTTGAGTTGATACAGATCGTGCCACGCCTTGTCTCGATCATTCAGTCCCACCCACAGCAGATCGGGATTATTCTGGCTGGCGTGTGTGATCCGTACAGTGACATCTTTCATGGGGGTCAGGTTACGCGATTCCGGGGTCTCCTGATTCGCTGCAGGTTTTGCATTGGGATCAACGGCAAACAGATTGATGTTCTCGTCTCCGTTTGAATCTTTCACAAACAGAATGTACTTGCCATCTTCCGTCCAGGTATATCCGTACAAAGGCCGCTTGCTGTCCGTCAGTGGGCGAGCATTCTCAAAAGGCTCCGCGAACTCTTTAACCCAAACGTTCATAATTCCCTGATACGGCTTCATGAACGAAATGAATTTGCCGTCAGGACTGAGCTGGCCGCCAGAAATCTGAGGGTTACCAAAAAACAGTTCACGATCCAACAAAGGCGTTTCCCCTTGAGCACTCGATCCATAGAAACCGGAAATGACCATGCCAAGAGCCAATGGAATCACTGCCAGGTGGTTTTTAAATGCGTTCAACATTGAAAACTCTCACAAAAGAAAGTGGAAGCAACCTAACGATCCAATCGTACATTGTTCAGGATGGATCGTATGGATCCGTCCGGCGGATGATAGCACAGTTTACCAGAGAGTTGCACTCATTGAAGTCCTGTCCGAATACTCCGGGCAGGAAACCGCAGGGGACCGGCAATTTGCCAAGATCCGTTCTCTATGATGCGTATTGTCATGGGGCAGACCGAATTTGCCTGACAGGTCATTTGCTCTGGTCCCGTTATGAACTGTGTGGTGAGTTTAAAATCGGTAAATGTGCCATTTTCGATTTTCGCCCATGGGCATTCAGTTTCCATCATTGCTCACCAATCTCCACTCCTCCTCTGATCAAACCGGCAATTTCCAGAAGTAATCGTTCAGGTACGCTCATTTCAGCACGCTGTTTTAATACGGAGCGGGCCAGGGCGGGGTTGTCGGTGAGTATTCCATCTACGCCCCGGCTGATCATTTCGGACATTTGGGGACCATCATTGACTGTCCAGACGTAGATTTCCTTTCCCTGATCATGGGCAGCCTGGATCAGGTTTCGATTGGCGAAAGACGCATTGACGGCTAGAAAGTCGGCTTCGATGTTTTTTACCTTGCCGGCAGAGACAGACATGAGCAAACCCACCTCCCAGTCAGGACGAAGTGCTTTCATCTTTCTGACACCATCGATTTTCAATGACATTGCCTTCACATGAGAATTCATCTCGTGGGCTGCAACAATGCTGGCCACCCGCTGTTCCAGCTGTTGATCGTGCCCGTAATACTTCAGTTCGATGTTTACTCCAATTTTGCCACGGCACTCCTGGAGTACCGCTGCCAGCGTCGGAACACGCTCATCCACAAACTTTCGGTCAAACCAGCTGCCGATATCGATCTTCTGCAGATCTTCCATGCGGGCATCCCAGATTTTGAGATTGAGGCCTGCCAGCTTCATGAAATCGCTATCGTGAAATACGACGACCTCTCCATCGGCTGTTTCCTGCACGTCGATTTCCACCCAGTCGGCACCGTCTGCAATTGCCTGACGAATTGAAGCCAGTGTGTTTTCAGGTGCGGATTTTGAAGCGCCACGATGCGCCATAATGGTGACATGATCTTCTGCTTGAACACCCACCAGAGTCGAAATGCTGATCCAGGTGGCGATCACAATACTGATGAGAGTACCAATGAAGACGCGAGTGCGTGTAAGCCGGATCCCTCCCATCGGTGATACCTTGCTTGCGACCGGAATGGCCACGAGTTTACCCTCGTCCGTACATCCAAGCTGTCGATAGAGTTGAAACAGTAGTACGGCAAATGTTGTTGTGCTGAACAGGTTGACGATCAGTCCGATGGCTGCCCATAACAACAAGACAGTTCCCACAGTCATTGCCAACAGCTGCAGCGGAGCCGTTGAGTCTGGGATGACGAGGCGGCCCAGAAGTCCGATCAGGATTGTCACGACAGTCGAAATCAGAGACGTTACGAAAAACCAGATCACCAGCCACCTTAGTATTTTGTAGCGCTGACCCTGTGCTCGCTGGTTGCTCAGACTTAATACTTCAGACGGCTTTGTTCCTTCAAAGAGGACGAGGGGAAGAGAAAAAAACCAGTTGCTGATCAGATAAAGCAGCACCAAGATCAGAATCATTCCGAGGAGCACCCCGACGGCAAGCGCTCCCATGAAAATCGGAGGCTTTTCTTTCAGGTAGTAGTTGATGTCATATTCGGAAAGCAGCGTTAGGTAAACGGCAGCGGCAATTGCCAGAAGGGGAGCAATACACACGAGTATTCTGGTGACGATGCGGATGGTAACTCGGAAGATTGGCCAGGCATGTGCCGCAGCAAATCTCAGGGCTGCGGCTGGTGTTAAAAGCTGATTCCTGTCTCTGGCATAGACGATTGCCACTAAAGCGGCCTGCTCAAATACGAGAATGGCCAGCCAGATTGCTCCCAGCAGAATCAGGCAGAAACATCCTCCTGGGCCCAGACAGAAAAACAGGATGTCCATGTCTGACAGTGTGGTTTTGCCAAAGACAGCCAGCAGGCCTCGAAACAGAAGACCAGCGAGCGGAGCCAGAATCACAATCGTAATGATTCTGCATGCCAGATACGTGGTTGCCAGTGCTGGCCAGCTGGATCTGAAATCATCGGCTGCACGGCGCACAATTACGTTGTGATTTTTATTATTGACCGACACCGGACGGTTCCAATTCTGAGATGAGCTACTTATGGTGCTATGGCTGTGTAAAACCCAATATATCAGCAAATGAACAGATCGACCTGCTGTAACGGTTTACCCTGCTCACAGAGACCGTCTCTCTACCATAACCGAATGCCGTGAACTAGAGTACTCTCTGATTTCAGTGACCCAGTCCTCGTACATAATCCATTTCAGAACGTACCATGAATGACCACCAGGACACGCCGGACAAGGCTTACCGTCAACAGGTTCAGACATTCTGCCTGATGACGCTCACTGTCATTTCGATTGGTTTTGCCTTGTATGGATTGCGAACTGTGTTGATTCCGTTCGTGATTTCGATCTTTGTCGTGAGTGGAATCTCTCCCATTCTCGATCTGCTGCAACGACGATTGCATGTAGACAAGCTGATTGCTGCAGGCATTGCCTTTCTGGTTGGTCTGCTGTTGATGGTCGCGCTGGGATTTGCCCTGTGGTCTTCAACGGTGGAGCTGGCGAAATCGGCTCCGGCTTACAGGCAGAGAATTCAGGAGCTGATCAGTCGAGTTGAAAGCAGTCTTCCGGAGTACTTTCGGGCACAAATGGATCCGGAGGCTAAAGAAGAATCTCCCAGAGAGCAGAAAATCGAACAGTTTCTCAATTTGCAGTTGCACAACGGGATCGGGCAGTTGTCGTCCGCACTGCAATATCTGCTTTCGACAGGAGTCATCGTACTGATTTATGTCTTCTTTCTGCTGATGGGGGAATCATCTTCCGCTCGTCCACCGCTCATCCTGGAGCAGATTGATGAGCAGATCCGGGAGTATCTCCGGCTGAAAACGGTCATCTCTCTGGTGACAGGGGCTGTATTTGGTCTGGTCCTCGCCTTATTTGATATTCCAATGGCATTGACCTTCGGTCTGCTGGCATTCCTGCTCAATTATATTCCCAATGTTGGCCCCCTGATCGCGATGGTACTCCCGCTCCCTCTGATTGTGCTTCATCCGGAAGCGACCTGGCTGGGAATCATTCTGGTGATCGCCATCACTTCAGCCGTTCAGTTTGTCAGCGGCAATATCATCGAACCGCAGGTTATGGGAGACTCAACCGATCTGCATCCCATTGTCATTCTGCTGGCCCTGATGTTCTGGGGCATGCTGTGGGGGATCATTGGCATGTTTCTTGCCATTCCTGTTACATCCGGACTCAAGCTGGTACTCCAAAAAATGGAAGCCACCAAGCAACTCGCCTCCATTATGGCCGGACGCTGGGAGTGAGATCATGGCCTGGTAGTAGTTCTGGCAACTGTAGAATTGCAGTGCAGTGGAACACCTGGATCGACAATTCAGGAGTCTGTTGACCGTTCAATGACCAGTGTCTGATCTACGGCAGGTGGGGCAATTTCCTGGAGTTGACCATCCGCCCAGTGGATAACGATTTTATCGATCTGATCTGACTCTCCAAGTCCAAAAGTAACGGGAAGTTCCACTTGAGACAGATAGCTCCTGGTCGGCATGACCTGCTGCC
>JAGQQT010000470.1 GCA_020426065.1 Planctomycetaceae bacterium
CTTGTCACTTCAACAAACAGACTGGCCCCCAGAATGACAGTAATCACACTCCAGTCAATTCCCGGGATGTAAACCGGCATCGAGATGTGATGCCCGTTGGGGAGTGTGATCTCTCCAAAAGGGAGCAAGGGAATCTGAAACCAGGAAGCAAACATCGCCTCCAATATCAGGCACAAACCCGCAAAGGTTCCGACGATGATCGACTTTTTGGCATGCAGCTTCTCTTCGAATGCCAGTGCGGCCACCATTGCCACCAGCAGGATCGTGAAAAATGCTGTCATCCAGCCGGGGACATGAGAAACCGCATGCCCGGCGGCAGACTCGCTGGCAAACAGTGTCAACACAGACAGAGATGGCATCGATATCACGAACTGAATTCTCCTGATCAGCCAGATTATGAGGAATGCAGTGCGGCATGGGTCCTGTTGGAAAGCCGAACGATTTCCATGCGGGAAGTTTGCGAGGGCTGGTTTGTGAGAATCACACAGGCGCTCTGAGCAGCCAGATCCAGCCACATCAGGCAACCAGTGGCTCCCCAGTGTCCAATGGTCTCTGCTGGAAGCAGATCGCCAAATGTTTCCGGATGAGCTTTCCAGTTCATCCGCCAGCCCAGGCCCCAGCCACGATAAGTCCGCTCCCGTTCCGGAATACCTTCTATCCACTGCAGTTGATTACTGACCGACTCCAGCAGTCCTGCCCGGGTTACCAGAGTGCCTTCTCCACGGGAAATGGCCAGCATTTCCTGGCAGAATTTCATGATGTCGGCAGCCGTGGAAAGTAATCCGCCCCAGGGCGCTCCCAATCCTTGCCAGTAAGCAGAGTTCCAGTTTCCGCTATGTCCATCCTGATCGGCAGGTAATTGAACCGAATGAACCCGGGACAGCAGTGTTTCGGCTTCCTGAATCCCCTCCGCTCCCAGAAATGAATCCTGCATTCCCAGGGGTTGAAAGATCCGTTCCTGCATCAGTTGCGGCAATTTCTGTCCTGTGATTCTTCTCAGCAGGAATTCGAGCGTGAGATATCCCATACTTTGATACTGCGATCCGCTGCCGGGGGGATAAAGCAGTGGCACCTCGTGCAGACGTTCATAGAATTCTTCGAGTGGTGCCGCTCGATCCCGGAGCTCCTGATTCTCCGGGAGTTGATCGGGCAGACCGGAAGCATGACACAACAGTTGCCGGACCGTGATCCGCCGCTTCTCTCCCCGATTCCACTCCGGCAGCCAGTCGGAGATGCGACGATTCAACTGCAGAGCCCCCTCTTCCACCAGCTGAACAACCAGCATGGCCAGGATCGGTTTGGTGAGGGAAGCAACCAGAAACAGCGGTTCAGCAGATGTTTCAGTCAGAGACCTGGATGCCGATATCTCAGGCCGAAGTCCATTCTGATAACCGGCGATGGCAACCGCATCAAACTGACCATTCGTAACACAGGAGCAAACATCCTGTTTCAGCTGCTCCCAGTGAGACTCAGTTTTTCTGGTCATGCAGTTCCTCTGCCTGCTTGTGCTCCTGAAGACTTCTCAATCTGGGAACCATTTTCAGGAAGCTGAAAAGCCTGTCACTGAAAACGGGAATGACCGCGATCGTCGGCCGGGTTCCCATCACGAGCTACTCAGGAATTTCCACTTCGTGGACTTCGATCAGGGTATCGAGCTTGGTGATTTCGAGCACATCCCGCACATCTTCAGACGGATTGTAGATGTGAACATCGACATCCATCTTACGCATCGCGGCAATCAGCCCCAGCGTTCCACTGGGAATCAGTTTGACTCCCGTCAAGTCGAACGCCAGCGTCTTGCACTGATTTTCCCTGATCAGTTTGACAAGATCATCGCGACATTGAGCGAGGTTCAAATTGGCCAGTGCATCCTGTCCACCAAAACCAACAACAGTCAACACACCTGCCTGATAGACGGTGAGACAACCTTCTTGAAAAGCCATGTTTTCACCCTGTAAACTGGTACGGAAGTGCACTGTGAATTTGCACTATAAAACACCCTGACAGCAAATTCCAGACTACCGCCCGTGAAAGCGGAACTCCCTGCCGAAACCGGGGAGTGTTAATGGTGTTCAATCAACAATACAAAGATCTTGAACAGATTTGTTGACTTTCATCACAAGCCAGCTGAGATTCCCCTGATCCGAAACAGGTGATCTGTACACTCAGCTGAAGAGCAGATTAAAATCCCACAGCTTTTTCCCGATGCCATTCCAATGGAGACTTCTATGCCTTTCATCAAAACCCGGCGTGATTTGCTGAAACTTGTTCCCGCTGGCGCTTCGCTGATGCTGACACCCGGACTGTTTGCTGAAATGCTCGAACCAACCGCCCGGCTGACTGAAGGCCCGTTTTATCCCGATCATCTGCCACTCGATACCGATAATGATCTGCTCATCCTGAATGATTCCATCACCCCGGCAGTCGGCGAAATCACGCATCTGTCCGGCCAGGTTCTCTCCGCTTCCGGAAGTCCCATTCGCAACGCGTTTGTGGAAATCTGGCAGGTCGACAACAACGGAGCCTACCTGCACACGCAGAGTGGCAACGCCGAAAAGCGGGACAACAACTTTCAGGGTTATGGACGATTTCTGACCAACCAGAATGGGGAATACTATTTCCGCACCATCAAGCCGGTCAGCTATCCGGGACGAACGCCTCACATCCACATTGCCGTCAGCCTGAATGGCCAGCGGGCACTGACCACGCAGATTCTGATTACCGGACATCCGCAGAACGATTCCGATGGAGTGTTCCGCACGGTACGGGAACCGAAACAGCGGGAAACATTACTCGCCAGTTTTGATCCGATCCCCAACTCTCCGCTCAACGAGCTGTCTGCCAAATTCCAACTGGTGCTGGGTCAGACCGTGGATGAAAATCAACTGAAAGAGATCCACGGAGGAATTGCCAAGCCGGAACGGATGGGCCGCCCTCCCGGACCTCCCCGCCGTCGTCCGTAATAATCACTCCTCGAAAGCGGCACCCGCCTCTGGCATCAACGCTTGCTGATTGATAAACTTTTCTCAAGTTGAAATCATCTGTCAGATCGAGCGGGGGGCCGCATTATGCTCAATTTGCGATCCGGACGCAGGACTTTCCTGCAGGTGGGAACACTCGCCCTGGGCGGATTCTCGCTCGAACGTATGCTGCAGGCGGCTGAAGTTGAAAATGCTGTGCTGACTGGGAAATCCGTGGTTTTCCTGTTCATGCACGGCGGCCCCAGCCAGTTTGAAACCTTCGATCCCAAAATGGATGCCCCGGCTGAAATCCGGAGTGCAACCGGAGAGATTCAAACCCGCATTCCCGGCGTGACGTTCGGGAGTTCGTTTCCCAAACTCGCAGCCATGGCGGACCGCCTCTCCATTGTCCGCTCCTTCCAGACCGGAGACGGCAATCATGATATCAAGCCGATTGTGAGCAGAAATTCGGCCAATGCCAATCTCGGAACTCTCTACAGTCGTGTTGCGGGCATGAACGATCCTGCTACCGGAATGCCTCGGAACATTGCCCTGTTCCCGAAGGCGGTCCGTCCGGAATCTCAGGCAGCTGTCACCCAGTTTGGCCGATTTGATTCGAGCGGAGCCTACTCCAGTTCGCTGGCCCCTTTTGCTCCCGGTGGTGATGGGAATCTGCAGTCGGACATGACGCTCAACATTTCCCAGCAGCGTCTCGATGATCGTCAGTCATTGCTCAATCAGATTGATGCATTGCAGGGACTGGCAGAGCAGGAAGCCAGACTGGTCCAGCATTCTGAATTTCGCCA
>JAGQQT010000471.1 GCA_020426065.1 Planctomycetaceae bacterium
AACAGTCTCCTCTGAGAATTCCGCTGCACCGGCAAATTCTGTGAGGAAAGAATCTTCCCCTTCTCAGTTGAAGATAACAGACCTGCGTGTCACACAAATTCTTCCCGGACGCTGGATTGTCAGGATTGATACGAATCAGGGGCTCTCTGGTCTGGGAGAAATTCGTGATCAGGCCAGCCCGACTTATGCACTGATGCTGAAAAGTCGGATTCTGGGAGAGAATCCCTGCCATATCGACAGGATCTTCCGCAAGCTCAAGCAGTTCGGTAATCATGGACGGCAGGCAGGAGGGGTGGTGGCCATCGAGATGGCTTGTTGCGATCTGGCGGGAAAAGCGTGGGGAGTTCCATGCTGGCAACTTCTGGGGGGCCAATTCCGGAATCGCGTGCGGTTGTATGCCGACACACCCTTTGAGGAATCTCCTGAAGAAATGGCCAGAAAACTGCAGCAGCGGATGGATGCAGGTTACACCTTTCTGAAAATGGACCTGAGCCTGAGGGTGCTGAAAAACGTTCCCGGAGCTCTCTCATGTCCTGAGATGGGGGATGATATTCCCTTTCAGCAGTATGGACCTGGCTCTGCCAATATCGAGCATCCTTTTACCGGGATCAGAATTACAGAGCGAGGTCTGGCAAAGCTGGCGGAGTATGTTGCTGTGGTTCGCCGCAGGATAGGCTGGGAAATCCCGCTGGCCGCCGATCATTTTGGCCACTTTTGCATTGAAGACGGAATCAAGCTGGCAAAAGCTCTGGAGCCGTTCAACCTCGCCTGGCTGGAGGATATGGTTCCCTGGAAATATACCGATCAGTACCTCCGGCTGCGGGATGCCTGCAATACGCCGGTGCTGACGGGAGAGGATATCTATCTGAAAGAAGGGTTTGCGGATCTGTTTGACCGGAAGGCGATCGCGATCTGTCATCCTGATCTGGCGACTGCTGGTGGGTTGTTTGAAACCAAAAAAATTGGTGATCTGGCCATGGAGCGGGGGATTGCCATGGCCTTGCACATGGCGGGAAGCCCGATTCACTTACTGGCTTCTGTCCATTGTGCAGCAGCCACAGAGAACTTTCTCGCTCTGGAGCACCACAGCTTTGAGAGCCCGCACTATGAGGATTTGGTTGTGGGAATTCCGAAGCCTTTCATGGATGAAACGGGGCATATGGCTGTTCCGGATTCTCCTGGGCTGGGTATTGAATTGAATGCCGAGGCAGTGAGAGAATCATTGTCACGCCAAGGACTGGATCCTGTTCAAGACTATTTTCCTGCTTCAGATGAATGGAACGATGAGCGTGCTCATGATCGACTCTGGAGTTTCCGAACCAGGGATCAGCACACGATAGGATGAAATCCGATATTTACTGCTGGCGATGAGGTTCAATTCGACCTGATTCCATTAAGCAAACGGACTCCATGAGCGGCATGAGTGCACGACTCTGTTATAGTCTGGGAAATGCACCGGGTAAAAGACCAGGAGAAGATGGCTGATGAAGTGGAGTGCTATCCTGGGAATGCTTTGCTGGGGTGCATTGATCATTTCTGGTCTACTGAGCCTGGAGACCAATATCGAAGATTTGTCCCCCTGGCTGCCCCAGGCAACGCCGGAACGGGAAGAATACGACCAGTTCCTGGCTCAGTTTGGAAATGATTCTGTTCTGGTGATTGCCTGGTCGGACATTTCACTGGGAGATACCCGGATTGAAGAGTTCCAGCAATTTCTGCTCAATGCTGCTCAGGACGATGGAACCAATACGGTCGGCAGTACTTCATTGAGCGGGCTGATCAAGGATGTGATTGTTGCTGAGGATCTGATCCGGAAATTGCAGGAGAAATCACAATCTGTTTCCCGCGAAGAAGCAATTCAAAAACTGCAGCCATTCATTATCGGATACGATGGAAAGACCACCTGCCTGCTGGTCCCGTTGACGCAGGAGGGAGATCGCATCAGACGGGATGTGGTCGATGCGGTGTTACAGATTAGTCAGAAGATACCTTCGATCGCCAGTCAGTTGCGTCTGGGAGGTCGACCCTACCTGGGCTATTACTCCTCTCAGGTAACCAGGAGAACGGTCGTCAGGCTGTCTATTCCCGTAGCAATCCTTTCGACCCTGCTGGCCTGGCTCTGTTTACGCAGGTTTGATCTGACGATTCTGGTCTTTCTGTCATCCGCTCTGGCGGCGCTGTCCGCACTGTCAGTCATTGCATTGGTCGGGTATCGGTTGAATGGGTTATTTACGGCGCTCCCTTCGCTGGTTTATGTGGTTAATACTTCCGCCTCGATTCATCTGGTGAATTATGCTCGTCAATCGTCAGTCGGATTGACGCGAGATCAGTTAGCCGCTGCCGTCTATCGCAAAGCGAGAAAACCGTGCACACTTTCAGCGGTCTCGACCGGGCTGGGAACCCTTTCCCTGGTTGCGAGTCGCTTTCCCGCAATTCAGGAATTTGGGTGTTTCGCCACACTGGGAATTCTGATTTCACTCCTGATTCAATTGGGGCTTATCCCCCAATGGCTGGCCTGGTTGTTGAAGAGATCTCCGGAACCGAGTTCAAGAGCGGATCATCATCGATTCCAGAACATTCTGCTTGGCTGGACGATTCGATCTCGCTGGCTGGTGATCTCAGGCACGTTGTTTCTGATGCTTGGTTTTACGCCATCCCTGCTGACATTACAGGGGCAGTTTGAAGTGGATGCCATCTTCGATGAGGAGACGGACTTTGTGCAGGATACCCGCTGGTTAGAGCAGCACCTGGGAGCGATGGATGCCACAGAGGTGGTGGTGAGTCTGGAGGCCAAACCGGCTGGCTACTGCATGGTGCAACTGGATCGCATTCGTGAGCTGGAGGTGGCACTGCAGTCGATTCCTGGTGTGTCAGCGACCTACTCCGCATCGACGATGATTCCGAAAGTGGAAGGTGTGTTCCGCAGATTGTTTGCCAGATCTGTACTGAGTCGAATTCGTGAGAGTCTGCTGGAATCGGCATATCTGGATGAGCGTGATGGTCGGGAATACTGGCGGATCACTGTCAGAAGTTCGTTTTTCGATCAGTCGCTCCGCTCTCGAATTCGCCCCTTGATCATCGCAGCAATCCAGGATGCGACAGTCAACTGGGAAGAACAACCCGAACTGGTGATCACTGGTTCGTCACAGATTGTGCATGAATCCCAGGGACAGGTTCTACGTGATTTCATCAACAGTATCTTTCTTGCCTTCGCGCTGATTCTGCTTTTGATGGGGTGGGCATTGAGGAGTCTGCTGGGGGGAGTCATTTCGATGATCCCGAATCTGTTTCCGTTCCTGTCCATTTTCGGCATGCTGAGCCTTGTTGGCAGTAAAATTGATCTGGGAATGACAGTGGCGGCCTGTATTGCCCTGGGGATTGCAGTGGATGATACTTCACATCTTCTGATCCGGTTTCAGGATGCTCAGCAACGTTACTCGAATCGCCTTCGAGCGTTGTCTCGAGCCTACAGGGAATGTTCAGTTGCCATGCTGCAGACGTCAATCATTTGTGGATTGTCGATGGTTCCCTATCAAATGGCGCCTCTGGTTTATCTGCAGCAGTTCGGGATTCTCTTGCCATTATTGATGACCACCGCTCTATTGGGGGATTTATTGTTTCTGCCAGCATTCATTGCCACTCGGTTAGGGCACGTATTTTGCAATGGTCGATCACTCCAGTCCCCGTCTCCAGAAGTCCTGTCACAGGATGGAGGAGGGCAAGATGATTTATGATGCAATCATAATAGGTGCCG
>JAGQQT010000472.1 GCA_020426065.1 Planctomycetaceae bacterium
GTTGCCGGACGGGATCCCGATCGATTTTCCCGCATTGTGCTGATGAATACGGGAGCATTTCGTTCGCAGGCTATTCCCCTTAGAATTGCTGCCTGTCGCATTCCTCTGCTCGGCACGCTGGGGGTTCGGGGATTGAATCTGTTCGCGGGACTGGCCATTAAAATGGCAGTTGAGAAATCCGCCCCGCTCCCCAGGCTGATTCGAAGAGGATATCTGCTCCCTTACGATGACTGGTCAAATCGCATCGCGATTGACCGGTTTGTAAAAGACATTCCACTCCGGGCCTCTCATCCCAGCTATGACACACTGGTTGAAACCGAAACCAATCTGGCCAGGCTGGCCGCTAAACCGATTCTGCTCCCCTGGGGTATGAAAGACTGGTGTTTCACACCGCGATTTCTGGAGACCTTTCAGCAGTTCTTTCCGCAGGCGAAAACGATTCCGTTTCCTGCTGCCGGTCATTACCTGTTTGAAGATGAGCCGGAGGGACTCGGCGAGGCCATTGAGCAGTTCCTTCAGGATTCGTAACGTCCATAGCGGACTTCAGGAATCGGCTGGCGGATCACTCCGGACTGCAGCAATACTTTTGTGATCAGATAGCCTGCCATAAACCCGCCAATGTGTGCCCACCAGGCAACCCCGCTCGCTTCAGCTCCCCCTGCCGTGAATGATCCCTGGACCAGTTGAAACAGGATCCAGATTCCCAGAAAGACCTGAGCGGGGAGCAAAACGGTGAAAAACACAACGAACGCAGGGATCAGTGTGTAAATCCGGGAGTGCGGATAAAGCACAAAATAGCCTCCCATGATTCCAGCAATCGCGCCACTCGCTCCAATGGTGGGAATGATGGAGTTCGGCATACTCATCAGGTGAGCAATTCCTGCCAGCAAACCGGTTCCCACATAAAACAGCAGATAGCCCAGGTGCCCGAAGCAGTCTTCCACATTATCTCCAAAGACATGCAGGAAGAGCATGTTCCCCAGAAAATGCAGCCAGCCACCGTGGAGAAAAATACACGTGACTAAAGTGAGAATAGCCGGAAAGGATGAATCGGGGGTTCGATCATTCAGTCCCGGAACAGGAGTTCCCAAGGGAGTGGTCATTGGCAGATCTGTTTCCGGATGAAGGACCCGGAAGGGAATCATCCCATAACGCTCGATCATTCCCGCGCTGGGTGTGAGGGGATCTTCCAGTTGCAGCAGGAAAACGATTCCGCAAACGATCATCAACAGATAATTCACGATCGGTCGGGAACGGGGTTTGATCGTATCGGTCAGTGGAATCATCGGCGAACAAATCCATTCCTGATGGAAACGGGCTGGGCAGGGTACTCTCTGATCAATCGCGACAAACCGGCTCGTCTATGAAAGTGATTGATGATTTCATCGTAGCCAATCTGACAGGGTGGAAACAGCGGAATGCTGATGAAGAGGGACATGAAAAAAATCATTTTTCGATTTCCAGAGGAAGAACTGTCTGTCTTGGTCGTTTCGTCAGGTGCATTCAGAAAAATCCACAGGGGCTGGCACAACCAGTTCTACAGTTGCCCTATTTTTAGAACGGGTAACTGTTGGCAAATCAGGTAGACAGGAAGCAGTCACAAACGATGAGGGAGATCTTCACTGTGAACTATCGGGTCGCTCAATCACTCCGGGCAATCATCTGCTGGCCAATTTCCAAAAGAATTCGAAGTCAACCTCAACAGATAGCTGCTGAAACTCTGGAGTTCAAACAGCTTCTGTCCTCTCAGACCTTGTCTGAGCAGCCTCTCACAGAACCAGGTACGGAAACAGAAACTCCGCAAACACATATGGTTTATGACTACCCGTCTGTGTCATCAGAGATCGGGGAAGTCTTTTTCCAGGAGGGAGCCGGTGCGGCGGCGAGTCCAACTGCCGTTGGAATCGAAGCCAGTGGACGCATTGTTGCACGCATTCGTGATTCCGCGAACGACCCAGTTGAAGGAGCGGTGGTAACCCTGCGGGGTAACGGGAATTATCGAACTCTGATCACAGACAGCCGCGGAATTGTGGTGATGACACAGTTGCAGGCCGGGACTTATGAAGTCTCTGCGGAAAAGTCCGGACTCGGAGTCTCTCTCGTAAAGCTGGTTGTGCTGAACACCGACAGGGCAACGGAATACCCGATTATCAAGGTCCCCGGGGTCCGATTTCTGATCAACAACGTGGAGACTCAGCCCAATCCCGTGCAACTGCTCGATACCGTCCGGTTTCGCTATTTTCTGAACGGGGATGACGCCTTGGCAACGGATGTGCGTATCGAAGGGCGTTTGGTTGGTCGTGAATACTGGGAAACGGTTATAACAGAAGATCCAGCCAACATCCAAAATGGAAACACACTGACATTCCAGCCTCGTATGGTTGGAGATTTCGAGTTCCGGGTCCGGGTTGAGCATGGGGGCCGAGTTTACACTTCAAAAACCATCACACAGACGGTTGACTATCGAACCTTTACAAATATCGACATCACCAGAGACCGGAGTATCGTTTCGACAATGAAGCTCCTCTGGAATCGGACAAAGAGCTACGCATATGCCAAACGTGCGACTGGTGAACGGCGAGAATTTGCTTTTTCGATTTACTACGACACGGCGACTGGTCGTTTCACGAGAGGAATAATTGGCGCCAGTGATCCGGTCTCTGGAGATGATCAGCCTTATACTCCCAAAGAAAGATTTGTCTTTCCAGATACATCAATCTGGTCAACCAGTCCGAATGGAACAATGACCTACTTGGTAGGTGTATTTCATACTCATACACCGATGACATATGCCCCACCTAACAGATCACGTGTGGTCGGCCCTTCCACACAAGCAAACAACGGATCAGACCTGATAACTATTACAGATCTCGCCCAGGAACGTAAACGGACGATTCTGGGATTTGTGTACGATTATCATGGTAAAAGAACACTGTTTCGGAACGACAAACGGGTTGTGAGCGGTCATAACCTCAATGATTCGGCGAAAATCTGGAGCTTTCAGGGAAATCCCTGATTTCTGTTCCGTCAGTCTGCAACTACGCCTCAGGCGAACAATTCAGCGAAGTTGCTGGTCTGCCTCCCCCGATTTTCAGGGGCGAAAATCGCTTGTCATCCTGTCGTTTCAGGGGTACACTGCCCGATCTTCGCATTTCCCGGGAGACCCGAGCTGCACAGAATACGCGCTCGGTATTGTTGTGGTTGCCACAACTCCGTGAAATCACTGGACTTATCGATTGTGAACGAGGCGTTGCTGTACGGATGAAAAAAGACATTCACCCCAAATACTCCCCCGTCGTGTTTCTGGATACTGGCTCGGGAGACAAGTTTCTGACTCGTTCCACGATGTCCTCCAAGGAAACCATCAAGTGGGAAGACGGTAAAGAGTATCCACTGATCAAAGTGGATATCAGTGCCTACTCACATCCGTTTTTCACCGGACAGGTGAAATTCGTCGATACCGCTGGACGCGTTGAAAAATTCCAGAAGAAGTACAACTGGACCAAACGCAAAAAAGGGGAAGCCTAGCACAGGCCTGGATGCAGTGGCTGTCGAGGCCTGCAGCGTCGGTGTGTTTCCGAATTGCCTGCGCTGCGGTCCACACCCTACCCGCTTCAGGAAGTTGCCAGGTACTCTCCCGCCATGTTCCCCAGTCTGGAAACCAAATACAAACGCTTTCTCGAACTCGAAAAGCAGATGTCCGATCCCGAAATCCTCGGGAATCCGCACAAAATGCTTGAGATCCAGAAAGA
>JAGQQT010000473.1 GCA_020426065.1 Planctomycetaceae bacterium
TCGGTCCGGTGATGAACATCCTCGCTTCCGTTCTGGCAAACTGGTGGAGGGTCCATCCGACGAAACCGGAGACTCACGACTGATTCTTCAGTCTTGCTGATCTTGCTCGAACCTTTCACAGTTCTGGAATCAGGTGCTTTGTGAAGAAACCTTCTTTTGCGAGCTCTCTTTGGTTGTCATTCTCCCGATCAGATCTTTTCCAGCCGGGAAGTCAACACGAGAGTAGGCGATTAACGGAATTCGTTTCCGGATCGCCATGACGACCAGCCGGTTCATCAGGTTTTCGTCATCTTCTCTCCGTTCGGAGTGCTGTTCAACCGCACCACAGGATTCGCTGCAGATTCCCCAGAGAGGCTGATCGGTAGTTAGATACAACTCGCGAACCTGGCCCCGTTCAATCGCACGAAACAGAACTTCAATATCACTGCTGAGGAATTCAGGATTCAGCTCCTGCAGAGCGGCAATGGAGTTCATACGGATGGAGTGCAGCCTGTTTTTCATGATTTCATGCGCGGCTTCCTGAAGTTTGCCGGGTGAATGCCCGTCGCAGTTTCCTCTGACGGTTTCCTGAACGATTCCCTCGTAGCCGGATTCGGATCGGAAGGTTTCTACAATCTGGTCTTCACCGGCAAGCACCAGTGGCAATGATTCGGTTTTGATGACCGACCGGATCGCCAGATCAATTTGCCGACAGTATTCATTGAGTCGAATCTGGGAATGAGGGCCGACCCGTTCGGCATCGCTGCCATGAACATGAACGGACCGGGTACTGGTGGAGTGAAAACGCAAACTCGCTTGATTGGTGAAGTCACCCGTGAACTGTTCCATTGATTCCGGCAGGCCATTCACTTCGACGATCTGAGCCTGACCCCGACTGACTTTCAGCAGGCGGACAGAATTCGCGCTGATAGCAAGCACATGAAACGCCACTTCGTCCTGTGCCAGTTGCAACAAGGGGGAGAGTTCGAACAGTGACCCCACATGCATGAATTCATTCACTTCGAAGGGAAGCTGAAAGACCTGCATTCCCTGACTGTCCAGGAACACGGCGAGCCCCCGAGAACCTTCTCTCCAGAAGTCGGAGTCCTCCAGCAGATTCCAGCATGGTTTGACAAACTTTTTCACTTCCTTCGGACTCATCCAGCAGCTTTGCAGGGTTTCCTCCAGAGCCTCGATCTGCTTGCGAAAGCGGATCGGATTCTGTTGTTTTTCGCGACCTGCCAGACAGGTCGGCAGATGGATTGTCACAACTGGTGGTTCACGATGTTGTGCCAGTTTTTCAATATCAGTCCAGGTTAGAGTATCCATGGTTTTGCTCCTCAAATGATGATTCGATTCTGAGAACACTCTCAGGTCGGACTGGATTTCGTAAAGATGGGGATGGCAGGGCGCTGCAGGAGTGCCACCCTACCACCCCCATAAGTGTGCTCATCTCACAGGGTTGTCAGAACAGAGTCTATTAACCCTTGACGGTCACCCGCGTTGATTTCGCGTTCTCACTTTTGGGCATCGTGATCGTGAGTACTCCGTCTTTCACTTCCGCGACGACCTCTTTCTGATTGATCGCGCAGGGCAGGTCAATCACGCGGAAGAAGGATCGTCGACTTCGTTCCAGACGATGAAACGTTTTGTCCTTTTCCTCTTTCTCCTCACTTTGTTCACCTGAAATCCTTACCCGATCACCAATGAACTCGACATTGATTTCTTCTGGTTTCAGTCCCGGAACATCGGTTTTCAGTTCCAGCGCATTTTCCGTTTCTGCCAGATCCACCGAAGGAACCAGTGCGCTGTTTCCCCATTCCGATCCCGGCGTTAGGGAAAGTTGATTCATCATTTCATCCATTTCGTCTCGCAATGATCGAAATGGTCGTCCAAACAGCGGGCTCAAACCACGACCGCTGGACCTTGCTACTGTTTTGCCTGCCATGCTGTTACCGCTCCTTTCTGATGGGAAGTCCAATGAAATCCAAGGCCATCAAGACTGCCGTTGTTTCGGTCAGGGAAGCTGATTTTATGTGGTCTCGCAGAGCACGAATATCGGAGAAAGACGCATTCTTTTATGGTGGATTTCACCATGCGGATGTGTGCCAGCCATGGGGGAATCCACCATGCAGAAATCATGAAACTCCTACTGGTGTATTTTTCTGAGCCAAGTATGATCGACAATTCGTGATTTCACTTCTTCAGAGTGGTTTCCCGTATCTCATCATCGTTGAAAAGGAGTTAATCGGATGGAATCGATTTCTGTAGTTGCTGATTTGCCATCGTCGCATCAGGTAAAGCTTCAGGATGCTTCTCATTATAAAGAACTTGAGAGTCGTCTGAGGAAGCGTTTACGCAGGGGCGGTGTTCTGCAGCCTGTGACAATCAAAGTGACGGGAATCAAGCCCAGCGTGTCTCTGAGTGGCGAGGTTCATAGCTACTACGACAAGCAGCTGGTGCAGGAAATCATTATGCAGGATCCGGCAGTTGCCAGTCTGGATAATCAAATTCGAGTTAAGGACAGGAAAACACTGAGAGCCAGGAGCCAATCATGAACAATTCAAACCAGCAATACGTCATTCCAGCCCGCATTCAGGAAGAGTGGCATGAAATCCTGCAGGCAATCCAGGATATGGATCAGTTCTGGAGTGAGGTCGATCAGCTCGGTCGTGGTCCGAAGTGGGAAGAACTGGAAACACGCATGTGTGAACTCAGGCGCCTGCTTGTCGAACATTATCAGTCCGAAGAGCAGAACCTGCGACAACTGGAGAAAACCAATCGCACAGCACTTCTGCAAAGGATCAGGCAGTTGCGGGAACAGAATTCTGAGATTCTGCAGAGACTCTCAGCTGATATCGCATTGCTGTCATCCCAGGACAGGCACTTGAGGTGCTGGGGCGATGTCCATTCAGAAATCAATACGCTGGGCGAAAGACTGAAAGCGTACGAATCCACAGAGCAGAACATCATGGTCAAGTCCGAAGAGTAGAGTTGAGTCGGGCATCAGAGCCAGATCTAATGCTCCAGGACCCATTGCACAGCGTATCGGTTCAGTTCCGCTCCCGTTGCCAGGTTCAACTTGATTTTCAGCTTCTCGCGGTAGGTGTCAATGGTGTGGACACTCAGGTAAAGATGCTTGGCAATCTCACCGGTCGTCATGCCTCTCCCGATTAAGGTCAGCACTTCCAGTTCACGGTCAGACAGACTGTCAATCGGAGTCTTGCCGGATTCACATCCACCACCAATACGGCTCCTGATGATCCGCTCATTAATCTCCGGACTCACATAGGTATGTCCGGAAAGGACCATCCGAATGCCCGTGATGAGTGTCTCGCGGGCGTTCTGCTTGCACAGATACCCCATGGCTCCCGCCTGCAGAGATCGCTCAGCGTAGACGTGATCGTCATACATGGAATGGACCAGCATTTTGATGCGGGGATGCGATTTGCGAATCTGCTTGACCAGATCCAGCCCGTGGCCAGTCTTGAGTGAGATATCCACGATGACCAGATCCGGTCGAGCAGTTTTAACCAGTTCCAGTGCGGGATCAACATCGTCTGCTTCACCACAGAGTTCCAGGTCCGGCTCAGCCTCAATCAGTGTGGCCAGGCCCTCGCGGATGAGCGGGTGGTCATCAACAACCAGGATGCGTGCTGTTTTAGTCCTGCTGGCCATGTCTGATCCTTTCTTCCTGGTTGAGTCGACAACTCACAAGTGTCCCGCCAGTTTTTACGGGGCTGATCGTCAATGTCGCTCCGATCACAC
>JAGQQT010000474.1 GCA_020426065.1 Planctomycetaceae bacterium
GAACTGGGAATAGTTGGCCACCACATCCTGAAAAGTCTGACCATTGTATTGAACACTGTTTGCCTGGAATGACTCTCCCAGGCTGTAACTGCGGAAAGCAATCGCTCCGCCAGCGTGTTCCTCTTCGACATTGCCATAGAGGTTTGTGGCATAACTGAGCTGGGTTTTGACTTCTTTCTTGCAGTAACCAAAGTAGTTATCGGCAATCAGAGTCACCACCACGCCCCGTCGATCCCGACAGGTGATTTTGAAAGGGAGTCCATCGTTGTAGAGTTCGTCTTCGGTAGACCAGCACATTTTATCCCGCTTCTGGCGGTCGGTTGCATCCTTCACATTTGGCAGTCCCAGTCCCTTCTTGGTGAAGTTCAACATCTGGGGAGCGAGGACCACACACCCGGTATGGCCCGTCCAATGTTCGACATCCAGCCCGGCATCATTAACCGGGAGGAGTGGATCTCCAGCGTTACCAAAAATCGATTCTACAAAATCAAGATTGCTGACCAGTGAACCCGGCGCAAAGAAACGGACTTCCATACTTTTGTGGCTGGTCACACCATGCACCTCAGGACAGACCAGCGGGCGAAGATAAAGCGAGACGAAAGTGCGCGCCTTTTTAGGCAAATTACTGGTAAACGGTAGCTCGAGATATTCGTCAGGAGGGGTCATTGCTATCTGGAACAGCTTTGCAAAAACCGCAGGTGGCACGGCTTTTTTGTCACCTGCGATGGGAAGCCCGCCTTCAACAACGTGAAAGGTTCCCTTGGTAGTGCGTCGATCGTGACGTGGATTATGGAGCACACCATTTTTGACCCGAAACGATTGCAGCAGACTGTTCTGATAGGAATTACCATTGGCAGGCAGAGAGAGCACACGTCCCATGCCGTGCCGATCGAGTGTGACAAATTGATCAGGCAGCTGCAGATGCACATCAACGTTGGCATCCCGCATGTAATCATTCAGGAAATTTTCGATACGCAAGTCTACTGGAGTTGGCGTAGCCTGCAATTGACGGGCTTTCTCCCGATAGTTCTCCAGCAGCGAATCGGCGATATCATAAAGATCCTCGTTGTCCGGGAGCGGAACGCTGGGCAGTCCGGCTGCCCGTAACTGAAGATTGGCATGTTTTATCAGACGCTGCTCATATTCTGCGGGATTTGTGTCGGACTTTAAAAATCCGAGTGCCCGTTCCTCGTCCATTCCATACAGGTTGATCAAACTACTGAGCTGAGCCGGCATACGTTTTTCTCGAATCTGGGAAGGCAATCGATGACGTTGAATGAGCGCAAAACTGCCTGATATCCTTCACGATTCCGACTGGTTTCACAAGACAACCACTCACATTTCCTGGCAACTCTGTACATATCAATTTATGAGCATGCCAAAGCTGTGCATTTGTTGAATAGAAGGACCGATGCTGGGATTCTCAGCCCAATCGTCTATGCTGTGAGAATCTGCATAAGTTCATCCGGAAAGAAAAAACCATGTCGGAATCCTCAGGCGAACCAAATCGACTGATTCACGAAACCAGCCCTTATCTGCAGCAGCACGCCTATAACCCGGTAGACTGGTATCCCTGGGGAGAAGCAGCTTTTACAGAGGCACAAAAATCTCAGCGGCCCATTTTTCTTTCGGTGGGATACAGTGCCTGTCACTGGTGTCATGTCATGGAGCGGGAGAGTTTTGAACACCCGCAAATCGCCGCCCTGATGAATGACTGGTTCGTGAATGTCAAAGTGGATCGGGAAGAACGACCTGACGTCGACCAGTTATTCATGACCGCCGTGCAACTGGTTACCGGGCAGGGAGGCTGGCCCATGTCTGTCTTCCTGACACCCGCCGGAGAACCTTTTTTTGGCGGAACCTACTGGCCTCCGGTCTCCAGGCACGGGATGCTTGGGTTTGCCGATATCCTGCAACGAATTCATACCTATTGGGAACAGCATCGCGAGGAGTGCCTGGCAAAAGGATCGGAATTGACCCAGGCCCTCCAGGAACTGCAGCAACAGCAGCATCACAAAAGTACGCTCACAGAAAACCTGCTTGAACACGCAGAAAAAAAGATTCTGGAAGCAGCTGACTGGAAGCATGGTGGTATGGGCTCCGCTCCCAAGTTTCCTCACCCGATAGATCTCAAACTGCTCCTGCGAACCTGGCAGCGGTTTGGCAATGAAAAGAGCCTTGAGTTTGTGCGACTCACGCTGGATAAGATGGGAACTGGCGGAATATATGATCATCTCGGTGGAGGTTTTGCCCGCTATTCCACCGATGAACGCTGGCTGGTGCCTCACTTCGAAAAAATGCTTTATGACAATGCTCAGCTGATTCCTGTTTATCTGGAAGTGTATGGCCTGTGTGCTGAAGAACGGTACCGGGAAATCGTAGAGGAAACGATTGAATTTATTGACCGGGAAATGACCTCGGCTGAAGGCGGATTCTATTCCACCCTGGATGCGGACAGCGAAGGTGAAGAAGGCCGCTTTTATGTCTGGAGTCCGGCAGAAATCCAGGAGTTGCTGGGAGCAGATACCGATCTGTTTTGTGCTGTCTATGATGTCTCTGCCGGGGGAAACTGGGAAGGAAAAACCATTCTTCAGCGAATCCTGAATCGTGATCAGACAGCGGAAAAGTTCCCGTCTGGAGACACGGAATCACGACTCAAATACTGCCGCCAGATCCTGCTGGAAGCACGCGAGCATCGAATCCGCCCCGGACGGGATGAAAAAATCCTGCTGGCCTGGAATGGATTGATGCTTTCCGCAATAGCGCAAGCCGCAACTGTCCTTGATAATCCGCAGATGAATACGATGGCTGAACGTTGTGCGGACTTTCTTCTCACCCGACTCCAGCGTGGAGATGGTCGCTACTGGCACAGTTACAAGGACGGTCAGGCAAAAGTGACCGGATTTCTGGATGATTATGCCTGTCTGATTGACGGTCTGCGGGAGGTTTCCTTACTCACTGGCCGCACAGACCTCATGCAACATGCAATCCGCGCTGCCGAACAGATGATTGATCAGTTTTATGATGAGGAATTGGGAGCATTTTTCTATACCCCGCACGATCACGAACGGATGATCACGCGCATCCGCGATCAATATGACAACGCGATTCCATCGGGAACCAACCTGGCCATCCACGCACTCTTGCAACTGGGACTGCTGCTGGAACGTCCGGATTTTGTGGAGGTTGGCAGAAACGCACTGGATACAATCTCAGGAACGATGCTGCATCAACCCACCGGTATGTGCCAGGCTCTGCTGGCTCTGGATCTGCTACTGGATCCGCCCGATGTGCTGCTGGTCTGCCTGCCCTCATCCGAACAGACAGAAACTCTGCAACAACTCCTGACAACAATTCAGAGAAATCGCCTCAGTGTGATTTGGGACAGGACTTCTCAACAGGACTGGACAAAGCTCTCAGATCGGTTTGCAAATCAAACCTGCAGGGATGGCCAAATGACTGCCTACCTGTGCCATCAGCATGGTTGTGAAACTCCCTGGATCGGCCAGGAAAACATTCTGACGGGTTTAACACAGTACATAAAAAAATCGAGGCCGTCATAAGACGACCTCGACTGGAGAATCAACTGAGAGAGCACAATTGATTAGCGATGACGACGCTTTGGTCCTTCGTTGACAGGAGCATCGCAGGAGATGTCGCACTGATCGTTGTCGCAATCATCCACGGTGTCATTGAATGAAGAACCACGGGTGTAAGCAGCAAAACCACGACCGTAGCTTTTGTTTT
>JAGQQT010000475.1 GCA_020426065.1 Planctomycetaceae bacterium
TCCATTGTCAGGCTCTCACCAGCATGGTAGACCACTGGCGTGGCGGGGATGGCTGCTTCATTATTTGTCTGCTGAACTGCTGGCGGTGCAGGGGCTTCCTGAACACACCCGATTAGTGACAGTGCTCCGACAATGATCAGCTTCTTCATGATCTCTCCTCCTGAAGTTGTTATGTGTTCGTGTGTATATTATTGACCTGCGAATGTTTCGATTTTACAGGCATCAAAATCTGTTGATGACAAAAACGGTCACCCCGCCAATCTGTCTGTATCTTTCCCATTCTCGCCGTCAGGTCAATGCTGGAAAGAAGAATGTCAAGGGAAAACGGGACAGAACAATCAAGTCTGACTCAAATTCGGAATCAGACCGGAATCGTATTTAACCCCGGTCTGGTCGTGCTATAATTCAAGTGCACAATTCTACGCAGGATGTCAGCAAAAAATACATATCACGGAACCTGAGGAAAGGTTTCGGCGTCCTGATAACAGGGAGGAAGAATTGTCTGTTCTTGCGCAGAATCAGCCATTCCCTTTTTCGATACTCATCGAATGATTCTGACATTTCCTTTCATGGTCTGAGAATTCGGTTGGATTCATTTATTCCGGCAGGATTTCAGAATTTGACGAGTCGGGCTTATCCAGAATTTGGATCCCCAATCAGAATAATCTGGCACTGAATGTCATCATCGGCCAAAGACATCCCGAGCACGGCATACCGTGAGCAAGGTCTGGATCCACCAACGGTGGTCCGGAATGACGCTGCGCAGCAGGCCTCGTCTTCCGATGAGTCCCGTAAATCAGATCATCTGCAGAACAAATCATCCATTCACGGTCGGCTTTTCCCTGAGGCCACCGGTACAGATCAACATGTTGAAATGACCGAAGGGCTCGTTCTGGGCTCTTATACAGTTGAAACTCGGATTGGTGCCGGGGGAATGGGAGCGGTCTTTCGGGCGCGAGATAATGAGCTCGATCGAACGGTTGCTCTGAAAATCCTTTCTCCCCAGCAGGCGATCGATCCTTCCTCCATCCGCCGCTTTCAGAATGAAGCGAAATCCGCCGCCCGACTGGATCATGACAATATCGCCCGGATCTATGCGATTGGTGAAGAAAAGAATCTGCACTTCATCGCCTTTGAGTATGTGGAAGGCGTTACCGTTCGGGAACTGATCCGCCGCAAAGGACCTGTCGATGCGGTTGATGCCGTCAATTATCTGCTGCAGATTGCAATTGCCCTGAAGCACACCGCTGCCGCTGGCGTTGTTCATCGAGACATCAAGCCCTCAAACCTCATCGTGACTCCCACCGGTCGTATTAAACTGGTTGACTGGGGGCTGGCTCGGAAGGAGCGTTTGGATGAACAGTCGCTCGATCTGACGGTCTCCGGCACCACGCTGGGAACATTCGATTACATCTCGCCAGAACAGGCGCGTGATCCCCGGAATGTGGATGTCCGCAGTGATATCTATTCCCTCGGGTGCACCGCATATCACATGCTGACAGGTACGCCTCCCTACGCGGAAGGAACGGTTCTGCAGAAACTGCTGGATCATCAGGGGAAGAATGCTCCGGACCCACGTGAAAAGAATCCTGCTGTCCCTGCCGAACTGGCCCGCATCGTCATGAAGATGATGGCCAGTGCACCGGAAAACCGTTACTGGTCTCCACAGCCGTTGATCGAGGATCTGCTGCAGCTGGCAGCACATTCCGGGATGCGGGCTGTTCATCCAGATGGACTGACCTGGCGATCTGATGGGAATCGGACATCGAATTCCATCCCTTACACGATGATGGGGGTTTACCTGGGAGTTTTTCTGTTTGCCTGTGTTGCAGCCATCGCGTTTGATCAATGGTCGCTGCAGCAGAAATCGGCAGAACCAGCTTCCCAGTCTGCAGGTACTGTCAGTCGGCCATTTTTCCCGCAGACACTTCCGTCAGTTGATCTGTCCAACGGGAACCAGCCATCAGATAAGCTGATCACGGGTAGCCAGACCTTTCCAGATGATGATGAGCGATTTAACACGCTGAATCACCTGCCGGACGATTTTCCCTCTCCCCTGACTTCTGAACTGACTACATCAGGAGGGATTTTCGATTCGGTTTTCGCTCAATCCTCAGCGGATATCTGGAATACTGCAGATAATGATCAAAAGAATGGCCTGGTCCGGGTCGAGATTTCAAAGGATCTGACTGGCACAGAGTCCACTAAAGTGGAACCATCCCCTGTCATGACTCCGCCAGTGACTCCTGCCACAAAACGGGGTACATTTCATCTGGTCTCGGCCAAAGGAGAGGATCTTGGTTATCAATCTGATCTAGTGACCGCCATTGAGGAAATCGACAATGGTGGAGTGATTGAATACACCGGTGAAATTGCACTTCCGCTCGAGATTACCTCCAGGATTCAGATCATCGGAAAATCGGTCACTATTCGAGGGACGAATGCAGCTCCCATCCGCATCCGGTTGAACACTGCCAACCTTTCCTCATCATCCCGGTCTCGGGAATTCATTCTGATCAGTAGTGGTGGTCTTAACCTGCAGCATGTAGTGTTTGACGTTTCCATTCCCGAACCGCTCACGTCAGGGTGGTCGGTCTTTATGGTGGAAGGGGCTTCCCAGCTTCGCTGCTGGCAGTCAACGGTAACGATTGATTCTTCACACCAGACCGCAGCGGCAATCGCACAGATCAGTCGAAACAGCCTGCAGTCCATCGATGCCATGAATCTCGATGCTCCGGCCTCTCCGGAACGGATGGTTCAATTTGAGGACTGCATTCTCCGCGGGGCAACGGACCTGGTTTTGATTGATACCTCCGATCCTTCATCGATTGAATTGAGCCGGAGTATGGTTGCCATTGACGGGACAATTATCCGGTATACGGGAGATAAAACGACACGTGCACAGCGCGATGCCATTTCGCTTCGGCTGGCTCGGGTTCTGGCGCTGACCAACGATGGGGTCATCCGTTCTGATCTGGGACTCTCCATTCCACGGCAGCCTGCCAATTTTCGAATCAGAGCGGAGGACAGTCTGATTCTGGCAGGAATACCACAACCCATGATTCAGATTGCGGGTGGTTTTGACGTCATGATGCTGGAAGAAATGGCGACCTGGTACGGCACACACAATCTGCTTTCAGGCTGGAGTGACCTGGTGACCGTCCGGGGATCCAACATGACAGCATCCAGTCCGATTCTGGCTGAATTGATTCGGACTGGAGGATCGAGAGAGATGCCACCCGATCTGGTTGAACAGATTTCGGTAATCAACGCTGATGACTGGACGTTTGATCGACTGATTGCTGAACTCCGGATTGCCATCTCCAGTATCGATGCGTCAATCGACCTTTCCACATACGGGCCAGATGGGAAATCTCTGCCCAGCTTGCCTGCTGCTCCCGTGGAGTGAGAACCCACCAGAGGCATGTGTGTTAGAACTGGTCTATCTTCCAGAACTGATCACTTCTTATCATTCTGCTTTCATACTGCGTTCAGATAGATTTCTTCCATTGCAGATCAAGGATGAATACGGAATATGAAGGATCTTCCCGACATTCTGGCTCAATCTGCAGAATGGAAACTGCTGAAATCGCAGTTGGAGGAGGATGCCATCTACCAATGTCCGGGGGAGAGATATTCAATCACTCGGACGGTTCACTGGGGGCGACTGAGAAGGCAGTATGCCAAATGTAAAGAGTGTCCTCATCGGCACGATATTCAGCATTTTTCTCCAGAGCAAAAGCAG
>JAGQQT010000476.1 GCA_020426065.1 Planctomycetaceae bacterium
GCAGGAATGGACGCTGCATCAGGTTATTGAAACTGGCAGTCGTGTTACTGATTTGCGGTTTGCTTCCGATAGCCGCAGTCTCTGGTCCTCCGCTGCAGAAGGCCAGATTCGTCGCTGGGCATACGCCTCTCCGGGACAAATCCGTCAATTCAATCATGGTGGACCAGTCTATGGGGTGGCGGTCAGCCATGACGGCAAGTACGTCGTCTCCTGCAGTGCCGATCAGACTGTCCGGGTGTGGGATACAACAACCGGGCAGCAGCGATTTCAGCTGAATGGACACCAGGGAGCAGTTCACGCCGTAACACTGAACAACGATGAAACACTGGCCGTATCTTCAGGTGCCGACGGAACCCTGCGGCTCTGGGATATCGTGGGGGGGCGTCAAATCAAGGAGTTGATCCGGTTTGAGTCCACCATGTACTCCATCGCAATTCATCCGGAAGGGAAACTCGTTGTTGCTGCGGGAGCTGACCGGAAAGTGCACCTGCTGGACCTCATTTCCGGGGAGGAACAACGTGTCATGGAAGGGCACACCGACTACGTTCACAGTGTTCAGTTCAGTCCTGACGGAAACCGGATTCTTTCCTTCGGCTATGCAGGTTTTCTGAAGGTCTGGAACACGGCGGATGGGAGTCTGCTGCATGAGTCGCGCCACGGGTCCGTTGGGAACTTTGCCAGTTTTTCTCCCGATGGAAAACGGATTCTGCTCAGCAATGGAGATGGGCTTGCCCGCCTGATTGATACGCCCTGACTGTCATTGAAGCAGGTCGAAGAGAATGATCACATTTGTCAGAGGTTCATATCAGGAATCTTGCAAGTGTCGCGTCCGGAAGCGAGAATAGAAGGACGAACAAGACCCCCTTTGCTGCGGCTTTCCCCGAATGTGTCCTGCCTTGACGGATTGCATCCCCATGAAGCGCTTCATCACTTTCAGCGGAATTGTGACTGCCTCTCTTCTGATCGCGGTCGCGGCAAGTCCGGCAGCGGAGTTTCCCGGACTCGGCCCCAAGGGGGATCTGGTCAACATCGAGTTCGAATCGATAGGTCAACCGCGGTTGCTGGGTTAAAGCAGCTGGTTGTGACGGGGGTCTACTCCAGCGGTCAGCGGCATGACCTGACACACGATGTGCAATACAGTGTGGATGCTCAACAGGTCATTGCGGTGGATACCGCCGGGCTGGTACGCCCGTTGGCCGATGGCGAGGCAACCATTACCGCACGCACCTCGAACGGTCAGACTGCTACCCTGAAGCTGACAACCGAGAAGATTCAGGAAGAGTTGCCCGTTCACTTCGAGAATGAAATTGTTCCCGTGCTGACCAAACTCGGCTGTAATGCCGGAGGGTGTCACGGCAAGGCAGACGGGCAGAATGGATTCAAACTTTCCTTGCTGGGGTTCTACCCCAAAGATGATTACCAGTACCTCGTGTATGAAGATCGCGGCCGGCGCGTCTTTCCGGCTGATCCTGAGTTCAGTCTGCTGTTGCAGAAACCGGCCAACATTCTGCCGCACGGCGGAGGCCAGCTGATGACGCCCGGGACATATGAGTGGGACTTGATCGCGCGCTGGATCCGCCAGGGGATGCCCTACGGATCGGACAGTGATCCGCAACTGGAACGCATCGAGGTTGTTCCACCCGTCAGGAACATGAACTTCCACACACAACAGCAGCTTTCGGTTGTGGCCTACTATACCGATGGCTCGACCAGAGACGTGACAAGCTTGTCAGCCTATGAGGCGAACCACCGTGAAATGGGGAGTTCGAATGCAGCGGGCCGCATCACCGTGGAAGATGTTCCCGGCGAAGTGGCCTTCATGGTTCGATTTGGAGGACAGGTTACGGTGTTCCGTGCAATTATCCCCCAGGGATTGCCGGTTCCCTCCACACCACCCGTCAACAATTTCATCGATGAGCAGGTCTTCGCCAGGTTAAAGCAGCTTGGGATTCCACCATCCCCGCTCTGTGATGACGCCACGTTTATACGCAGGGTTTCGATCGACATTGCCGGGCATATTCCTGCAGCCGAAGAAGTCGAACAATTCATTGCCGACACCAACCCCCAGAAACGAGACGCCCTGATTGACCGTCTCCTCGAATCTCCAGAGTACGCGGACTATTTTGCCAACAAGTGGGCCTCCGTGCTGCGGAACAAACGTCGTAATGGAAACGACATCCCCTACACGTACCGTTTTCACGGCTGGATTCGGAATTCGCTGGCTGAAAATCTTCCTTATGATCAGTTCGTGCGTGGCGTGCTGACCGCCACGGGGGATCCAGAATCGTATCCGCCGTCAGCCTGGTATCGCGAAGTCAACAGTTCAACAGCCCAGATGGAAGATGTGGCCCAGCTGTTTCTCGGCATGCGGCTCGCCTGCGCCAAATGCCACCATCATCCCTTTGAACGCTGGAGCCAGCAGGACTATTACGGCTTCGAAGCCTTCTTCACCCAGGTAGGCTTGAAGAACAGCAAGTACAACCAGCAGACCAATCTGCCAGACATGGTTTACCTGAAGGGAACGCCCCCCCAGTCGCAAAACCCGCGTACCGGACTGGCCGTCAAACCAACCGGCCTGGGGAGCGAGCCGCTCGACATTTCACCCTATGAGGACGCTCGGCATTACCTGGTGGACTGGATGGTGGCTCCGGAAAATCCGTTCTTTGCCAAAGCCCTGGCGAATCGCTACTGGAAACACTTCTTCGGACGAGGAATTGTCGATCCGGAAGATGATTTGCGTGTGACCAATCCGCCATCCAATCCCGAGTTGCTGGAGGCTCTGACTCAACACTTCCTTACGCAGAAATTTGATTTGAAGGATCTGGTCAGAACCATTTGCCGTTCCAGCACCTACCAGCTCAGCTCAGAGCCAACGGAAGGCAACATCAACGATCAACAGAACTTCTCCAGATTCTATCCGCGACGAATGTCCGCAGAAGTGCTGTATGATGCCGTCAATACGGTCGCTCAAACGACTTCAAACTTCGGCGGGATTCCGCAGGGGACGAGTGCAGTCCAGTTGCCAGACAATGGCTTTAACAATTACTTCCTGCAGGTTTTTGGAAAACCAGAAGCAGAAAGTGCCTGCGAATGTGAACGTTCGGCCGAAGCCAACCTCTCGCAGTCTCTGCATATGCTCAATTCAGGTGACATTCAGGGGCGACTGCAGTTTGGAAACGGGACGGCAGCGATCTTTGCGCGTGATGCCGAACAGTCTATCGATGCCAAGATCCGTCAGCTCTACCTGACTGCTTTCAATCGGGAGCCCACCTCGGAAGAAACCGTTTTCCTGACAACAAGAATCAATACGTATTCGAATCCTCAGCAGGCATGGGAAGATGCCATCTGGGCAATTCTGAATGCCAAAGAATTCCAGTTTGTTCACTGAGAAACGTCCCCGTATTCACTCATAATTCAGTTGCGCTAACCTGATTTGATGACCATGGACGTCAATTCCCCAAAACCGTTTCGGCCACAAACTGTTTACAACTCAGGTCCCCGGGGCCTGCTTGTATTAACAGGTGTTCTCCTCATTTTCTCGTTCAGCTGCCGAGAGTCTCTGGCTCAACTGCCGGCCGCGCGGCTCGATGGTGTTTTTCCTGCGGGGGCAGCACCAGGTTCGACGGTTGAAGTCACGATTTCCGGAAATGATCTGGATGATGTCGACCGACTGCTGTTTTCCCATCCCGGTATCAAGGCCGAACGAAAACTGGCCGCGGAAACACCGTTTGATGCAGGCCCGCAG
>JAGQQT010000477.1 GCA_020426065.1 Planctomycetaceae bacterium
TGCATGGAGCGGAGGGATATCTCGGCTCTGCGGTGCAGCTGGATCTGTTATCCAAACTCAGGGAGGTCTCGATCCCGGCAGGAACGACTCTACTGCTCGTGCATGCCTTGAATCCCTGGGGATTCTCTCATTGCCGCAGAGTGAATGAAGAGAATGTCGATCTGAACCGCAGTTTCCACCTGCCTGGAACTCCCCTCCCGGAAGATCCACCGCACTATCGGAAGCTGAATCATTTTCTGCACCCGACTGGCCAACACCTCTCGGATTTCATGTTTCTTCCGCAGGCTGTCTGGAATGTTGCCAGGTATGGCCTGCGTCCACTCCAGCATGCGATTTCCTCTGGCCAGCATTCCTATCCCCAGGGATTATTCTGGCAGGGAAATCAACCATCGTGGACCATGCAGCAATGGGACAGTTATCTGGATCGATTCGCTCCCGAGGTGGTGCTGCATATCGACTTTCACACAGGACTGGGGAAATCGGGCACCGGACAGATCATGACCGGTCAGCCTCTTTCCGAAAAACAGCGGGCGTGGCTGGTTCAGACCACCGGTGACAACTTATGGAACCCAACTTCCCCTGAGGAGACCATTTCAGGAACCTTTGACAACTGGATGTTTCACCGGTTTGCGGAGGCGGGAGTGATCTCAGTCTGCGCAGAGTTGGGAACCGAACCTCCCATCCAGATGCTGCAGGCACTCCGATATGAAAACTGGGCCACGTTTCATGGATCAGAAGCGACCCGCATCAAAGCCCGACAGAAACTGAAAAACGCGTTCTGCCCAACTTCTGCTGAGTGGAGAAATCAGGCCCTCCAGATTTCCCGAAACTGGCTCCACGGCATGCTGCAAAATCTAAGCAGCTTTCCCGCAAAATCCTGAAGCCTTATTGAGCAGACATGCCAGCCTGACTCACAGCCGAGAACACAAACTGTTTTCGATCCATGATGGAAATACTTGCCAGCACCTCCGGTGTTTCTTCGTAGCGAATGATCTTTGGCAGATGCAGCCAGAATATCAGAAACGCAAAAGGCCCCATCAACAGCAGTAACACAACTTCCCAGGCTGCAATCCTCTGGTGCCGGAGTTGTTTCAACTTCCGGTACTGCCAGCACAACGCACTGGCGACGGCAATCAACACAAGCAGCCAGACTACATAAGCAGGGGTAATCATCTGCCAGGCAGCGGCAAGGGACAACCCATATCCCCGCTGGATTTCCTCCAGCATCACCAGTGGAAACAGGATTCCATAAGCGAGCGGGGCTGGTTCTGTCATGGCCAGCAAGGGAGCTTGTGTATTCGGGTTTCTCCGAAACAGAGCGGTCTGCACGATATCTTTACGGGTATCGACAACTTTTCCCTGATGATCCGCCCAGTAAAGAGACGTCAGAGACAATCCCTGCTCATAATCAGGTTCTGATCGCTGATACAGAACCTGATCGTTTCCCAGCAAAGTGAATGTCACATTCGGAAGTCGCAGAGATTCCGGTATGACAATTTCGAATGAATCCGTCGACATCAAACTCTGCCAGACCAGCCTGTCCGGATAACTGAGCACATAACCGGAATAGGCCAAACGATCATAAGGGCCAAAAGTGGCTTCCGGATGCAATGGCAGTGCGTTCAGAGGGTCATCTGGTTTGACCTCGGGGGTAATGACTTTCATCGAAGCAGGGATCTGAATCTTGCTCAAATAGAAACCCTGAATGTGGAGCAGCTCCTGTGCGGGCTGCAGTTCACGGACCTCTCCTGAAAACAGATCAATCTCAACAACTCCCTGATCTAACGTTCTCAACAGCATGGCATGATCCAGCAGACCTCCCGTAATGATGGCCTGATTAGAAGTCGGCGAGGGAATAGTCGCCAGTGATTCATAATAGTACTCACCCCCAGCAACCATCGCCGTGTGCTGAAAAAAAGGAGTGACGACTTCCACCTGAAAGCAGTCTGCAGGTGAGGGTTTTGTGGGTGTCTTTCCTTTCCTTCCCAGGTAGTACACTCTGCGATTGTTGCGGGAGTCGTAAATCTCGAAATAGGCCTCATGAGCATGACCATCGGGCATGACAAAATACCAGTTCTCATTCCGATTCACATGCGAAACAAATGATTGCAGGTAAGCACTGCTGTAATCGAGGGACCAGCGCTGTTCGGTCATATCGAAAAATGTCGTTCCCGAGGTTAACGCACCGCGTTGTTCGTTGTACTCAAATGGTTTGCGGTCGAGAGTGAAATACTCATTAACCCAATAGTTGTTTTCGATCCGCTGCCGGCGGATCAGTACATCTCCACTGATTGCCACAACAATGGATTCATACTGGCGATTCACTGGCTGGTTCCAGATTCCCGAAATGATCGAGACACACCAGACAACAACAAACGGAATCAGGATGGCCGAGGCGGCAGACAGAATGGTCGCCGATGACCAGGACAGACGGGACGGCGGAACAGGATAGGAAGTCATGATTGCATCTCACAAATAGATCAGTTCGACTTGCCTCGGAATACTTCGTAACCGCATCTCAACTGCAGGTCACAATTCATTCAGCGATTCACTTCAGGAATAATCTTCCATCTCAATCTGCCTGAAAATTGCCAGGCAGCAGATCACATTAAACAGCACGATGACCATGATTGATAACCAGTAATAGTGAATTGTCATCATGACAAATAACGACAGCAGCGCGGCGGGAATGAGTGGAAACAGTCTCGTTCCCAGCCAGCTCCCGGACCGCATCCCGGTGAGATAACCTGCAAAATACATCACTGAAATTCCCAGCCAGCATTTGAAGTAAATCGCGGTATTCTGCCAGAGAAAGGGAGCGGGAACCGATTGCGGCATCACTGCCCAGAGGGCATACAGCAACAAAGGTATTCCAGTGACCACCCAGACAAGAATCATTCCGGAAGCCAGCTTGGCCGAAGTGATCTTCCTGCGGGAAACCGGTCGATGCCATAAGTACAGCCAGGTCCCCCCCTGCAACTCACTCTGCACCTGCCAGAGTCCACAAATACCCGCCAGACACACGGAGACAAACGCATACATCTGATAGATCTCAAATGTGTAAAACGGAATTGATCCGGGCCGCCCCCATTGTCCATTCAGCAGATCAATCCCCATCGCATTGATCATGCACATTCCCAGCAGCAGAATCCCACCGATCAGGAGCGGCAACAGCACCCGATACTCTTTGAAGACAATTGAAAACATCCACATGGGTAAGTCCTGTTGATTCAGTTTTATTGCTGATCGACAAACACCGGAACCGATTTCCGATTCGTCCGTGTGTATTCCAGAAATGTGTCTTCCAGATTCATCGAATGGGTTTCGATCGAACGTGGCTGCAAGGTTTCAGCCAGTTCCTGATGCCTGTCATCCAGGTTGACCACAATAACCTCCAGCTGATGCATCACCGCTCGATATCCCACCAGACCCGGACAATCCGGAAACGAAACGCTGCCGTTGAGCGGCTGGTCAAACTCCAGCACCAGCTTGCGGACTGACTCCTTGAAGTGCTCGACCGTGCAATCAACACAGAGTGACCCATTGACCATTATTCCGATCCGATCCGCGACCCGCTCCACATCTCCTAGAATGTGAGAGGAAAACATGATCGTCCGGCCCTGACGCTGAATAATCTGGATCATCGATTCCAGGAACTCACGGCGAACCACCGTATCCAGACCTAACGTCGGGTCATCCATCACAAGCAGTTCAGGCTGAGGAGCAATCGCCAGTGCCAG
>JAGQQT010000478.1 GCA_020426065.1 Planctomycetaceae bacterium
CCTTTCGTATCAACAACTTGCGTCGATCACCGAAAATCGAGTTTTACCCTTGGAACCCCATTTCGGCCATTCCGAAGCCGAAATACAAACCCAAGAAGTCACGTCCCGACGGTCTCAAAACGGCTCGATACTATCAGTCTCTTCTCGATTCAAGCGAGGTCTCGACACGGGCCGAACTGGCTCGACATCTTGGAGTAAGCCGTGCCCGCGTCACACAGGTGCTCCGTCGATTGGAAAATCCTGATTTCCGATCCAAAAAGACTGGTTGACCTCGGGCGGCATTGTCGATATCGTCAATCGTCGATTTGCGATAAAGAGGATTTGATGGCAAAAAAGAAGACTGCAAAACCCGAATGCGATGCCAGACCGGTGAGTCTGCCCGATGATGCGACGGCTGAGGAATTGGCTCAACTCGCATGGGCTGTTGCTCATCCGGCTCGTGTTCGGATTGTGCGACTTCTCATCAGCCGCGAAGCCTGCGTCTGTGGCGAGATTGTGGCCGAGTTGCCACTTGCCCAATCAACGGTTTCGCAGCACCTTAAGATTCTCAAGGAGTCCGGCATGATTCAGGGTGAAATCGATGGCCCGAAGGTTTGCTATTGCATCAATGCGTCGAAGCTCGACGCACTGAAAAAGCTGATTGCTAACCTCTGAGTTTTTTTACCCAAACCAATCGCCTTTCGGCGATGAACGATTTTGAGGAGAACGAAGTGAGCAAAGTTCAGATTTACGACAAACCCATGTGTTGCTCGACGGGTGTCTGTGGCCCACAGGTCGATCCCGTTCTGCCTCGATTCGCCAGCGATCTCGAATGGCTAAAGTTGCAGGGACATCAGGTAGATCGTTTTAACCTCGCCCAGCAGCCGCAGGAATTCACAACAAATACTCAGGTCCAGCAGTTGCTTCAGACCGACGGCGTGGAATGCCTGCCACTGGTCATCGTCGATGACCGTGTGATGAGTCGAAGTGAGTACCCATCGCGAGAGAATCTCGCTCTCTGGACCGGAACAACTTTGAAGTCTGCCAGCTTACCGATTGCCAATGATGGCAGCTGCTGTGGCGACAGTGGCTGCTGCTAAGGAGTCCAACCATGTCCATGATTCCAGATCCCACTCGTAATTTGTTCTTCACAGGTAAGGGCGGTGTCGGCAAAACATCGATGGCTTGTGCGACGGCAGTGCAGTTAGCCAATGAAGGACTTCGAGTGCTGTTAGTTTCAACCGATCCAGCGTCGAACCTGCATGACGTACTGGCTACGAGGATTCTGTACGAGCCGACGCCTATCAACGGCGTGCCGAATCTGTTCGCGATGAATATCGACCCTGCGGAATCTGCACGCCAATATCGAGAGCGTATGGTGGGCCCGTACCGAGGCGTGCTCCCGGATGCGGCAGTTGCCAGCATGGAAGAGCAGTTTTCAGGTTCCTGTACTCTTGAAATCGCCGCGTTTGATGAATTCTCGCGGCTGCTCGGTGATGAATTGGCAACGGCAGAGTACGACCATGTGATCTTCGATACTGCTCCTACTGGCCATACCTTGCGGCTGCTCACGCTGCCGTCTGCATGGTCAGGATTTATGGAAACGAACACAACTGGCACATCCTGCCTTGGGCCGTTGGCTGGACTTCAATCTCAACAGAAGCTCTATCAGCAAAGTGTTGCCGCTCTCTCCAATCCAGAGAAGACGACGCTTGTGCTGGTAACGAGACCGGAAGCATCAGCCCTTCGCGAAGCAGCTCGTACGAGTCATGAACTGCAACAGCTCGGAGTTCAGAACCAACGACTGATCGTTAACGGGACGTTTTCGGCTGAGTCGTACGAAGACAAGTTCGCCATCGCGATGGAATCCCGTTGCAATCAAGCTATGGACGTCATTCCCGAAACAATCAGTTCGCTGCCTCGGGCCTCGGTTCCCCTGATGCCTGCGGGATTACTAGGAGTCGACGCGCTGAAGCAGGTCGGAGCGACTAATCTTGCAAGCGAGTTCATTTTGTCCGATGACTCACTTCCGCAACTCAACGTTGGCCTCAACTCGTTGGTGGAGGAAATTGTTGCATCTGGACACGGTGTCGTGATGACAATGGGCAAAGGTGGTGTCGGCAAAACCACAGTTGCCGCATCGCTCGCTGTTGCCTTGGCAGATCGCGGACATGATGTCCTCTTGTCGACCACAGACCCAGCGGCTCACTTGGCAACAACCCTGGCCAGCGACAGTTTGCCTAACCTGACCGTCCGTCGCATTGATCCCGCTCAGGAGACGCGTGAGTACACGGCTGAAGTAATGGCGTCAGCAGGTGCCGATCTGGACGAACAGGGCCGAGCACTGCTGGAAGAGGACCTTCGCTCTCCATGCACTGAAGAAATTGCTGTCTTTCGAGCATTCGCCCGGGCAGTTGCCGATGGGAAAGATCGATTTGTCGTTCTCGACACCGCCCCGACAGGACACACAATACTTCTACTAGACTCAGCACTCGCCTACCACCGAGAAGTGACTCGGCAATCCAACCAGATGCCTGAATACGTGGAGCAACTTCTCCCGCGCCTGCGTGATCCGGAGTTTGCTCATGTCTTAATCGTAACGTTGCCGGAAGCGACACCCGTTCACGAAGCAACTCAACTGCAAGAAGATCTCCGCCGAGCGGAAATTGAACCGTTTGCATGGGTGGTCAATCAAAGCTTCCAGCCGTTGCAAGTTTCACACCCTGTGCTGATGCAAAGACGGCAGAACGAGATTCCGTTCATTCGAGAAATCAAGGATTCACTCGCTTCTCGGCTTGCCGTCCTGCCGTGGCAAATTGCTCCGCCAACTGGGCTCAGCGGCTTGCGAAAGATAACCCAAGAAGCAACCACCGCATCAACGTGACTGGAGAAGGAATTATGACAAGAACCATTGTGCTCTTTCTTTGCACCGGCAATTCGGCACGTAGCCAAATGGCGGAAGCCTTCTTGCGCCGACTCGGTAGAGACGAATTCGAAGTCCACAGTGCTGGCTTGGAACCAGCCGGAATTAACCCACTAACCATTCAGGTCATGGATGAAATCGGCTACGACCTCGAAGGCCATCGCTCGAAGTCCGTCGGCGAGTATCTCGGAAAGATTGCTGCGAGATACGTCATCTTCGTTTGCGATCAGGCTGAGAAATCATGTCCTCGCATCTGGCCAAATGTAATGCAGACACTTTGCTGGCCATTCGATGACCCAGCGGCATGCAATGGTACAGATGAGGAAAAGCTCCAAAAGTTCAGGGAAGTCAGAAACGAAATTGAAAAGACCGTGAAAGAGTGGCTGCAAGCGAAGCACAATCAATAGTCACTGGCGAAGCGCTTTGCTGAAATCATAAAAGGAAGAGAATCAATGTTGTCTGAGTGTCCCACAGAGGAAAAGGCATCGCCAGGTATGGGGTTTTTCGAACGCTACCTGACTGTCTGGGTTGGCCTTTGTATTTTGGGAGGCATCGTTCTCGGAAAGCTCGCCCCAGGTCTCGCGAAGTCTCTCGACGCGATGGCAATCTATGTCGACAACGCTCCGGTGGTTTCCATTCCAATCGCCATCTGCCTGTTCTTCATGATGTACCCCATCATGGTAAAAATAGACTTCGGCGAAGTGCTTCGAGCTGGAAAGGCCTTCAAGCCTGTTGCGTTAACGTTGTTTATCAACTGGGCAATCAAGCCGTTCACGATGTATCTCATTGCAAGCTTCTTCTTAGGAACACTATTCCTCGGCGTCATCGGCCCGGAT
>JAGQQT010000479.1 GCA_020426065.1 Planctomycetaceae bacterium
TGGTGATGACATTCAGGAAACGATGTCCCCTGCGAAATCTTCCCTGCGTTTTTCCTGAATAAGAAAAACTTTTCAGAAATTTTCTGTCACATTCAGATCTCAGAAGGCCATTATCAGGTGAGAGACCCGTTGTGTCAGAAGTGCACGTAAAGACTTAATGTCAGGACATATTGTACAAAAGCTGAGCAGAACACCAGTCTCGTTCTTTTTTTTCGGGAAATCTGAGAAGAATTTCTGATTTGAGTCGTTCCCTTAAAAGAGTAAACCAGCAGATTGAGTGCAAATCCGGCCATCTGTTACACTTGTAGCCATCTGTTCCGTACCTTCAATGACGAAATGCGAGTCTTCCCATGAGAATAAATGGATCTGTCAGCCTGGCAATGCTAAGTCTGTGCAGCCTGTTGTCTCTCTCAGTTTCACAGGCCCAAGCAGACGATTCTGCCAATGAAACCGCCAATAAGGCCTTCGCCGCTTTCAAGGCCAAATGTTACCACTGCCACGGTGGTGCTAAAAAAATTGAAAGCATGGATATCCTGGACCGCAAGGCCCTGTTTGCCAATCGGGGTGAGAGCACCTATATCGCCCGCGGGGATCTGGACAAGTCTTTGATCTGGAATCGGATCGATGATGGATCCATGCCACCGGATGAAGATGAGGCCGGCAACGCCATGGAACCATTGACTGATGATGAAAAGCAATCGATCCAGTCCTGGATCGAGCAGGGAGCTCCCCTGCCAGTCAATGAAGTTAAACGAGAATTCATCTCCAATAAACAGGTATTGCAGTGGATCGATGACGATACCCGCAATTTCAAATTTGATAAAGACTTTGCCCAGGTGAAATACTTCTCGCTGGTGCATCTGCATAACAACCCGGAAGTCTCCGATTTTGAAATCCGTCTGCACCGGGCGGCTTTGTCCAAAGCACTCAACAGTTTGAGCACATCCAGCTCGATTGATCTGCCAGTAGCGATTGATGAAAACGAGACCGTTTTTCGAATCATGCTTGATGACTACAGTTGGACTCAGGAAAAATGGGATACCATGCTCGAAAAATATCCGTACGGACACCTCCCTAACGCCCGGGATCCAGAACGTGATATTTTTGATCGGATTGACCGCACCCTTGGTGCCAACTTTGACCGGATGTATCCGATTCGAGCCGACTGGTTTATCGCCCGGGCCACTCGACCGGAACTTTACCACATGTTCCTCGATATTCCGGAAAAGGTTGCCGATCTCGAATCCCGACTGGGTGTCGATCGGGCCAATGACCTGAAGAAGGGGAACCTGATCCGGGGCGGAGTACTCGTCAGCAGGATTTCCAGTCAGAACCGGGTGGTTGATCGTCATGAAGCCAATAATGGTTCGTACTGGATCAGCTACGATTTTGCCAAAGAGGCCGGCAAAGCCAATATTGCAGTTCGCCCGCTGGGACCGGACCATGACGATCCTGCTCTGGACCTGTTTGAATTCCAGCATGACGGTGGAGAAATCATCTTCCACCTCAATAATGGCCTGCAGGGATATATGCTGATCACCAATGAAGGGGACCGGATTGATGTCGGACCAACTTCAATTGTGGCCGATGTCGCCAAGGCTTCCGGGACTACTGAAATCATCAACGGTCTGTCCTGCATGAGCTGCCACAAAAACGGCACGAAAGAATTCAAGGATGTGATTCACTTTGCTCATGGTGTGCAAAACTCCGCTGCTGTCGAAATGATCGATATGATTTACGATCAGGATGAAATGCAGGAGCTGCTGGCAAAAGACCAGAAAAAGCATTTGGAACTTCTCAAGCAGACCATGGGACCATTCCTGCAGGTTGCCGAAGATGAGGACAAGAAAATCGATGAATTCCCGGAACCGATTACCTATGTCGCTCACATGTACGATCAATACATGACGGTTGCAGAAGTGGCTGCCGAACTCGGTTTTGATGACAAGCTGCGAGTCAACCTGCGTGATCCTGATCTGATTCAACTGGGACTGGGACTGCTTGATCCCCGCTTCCAGGATAAGGAAGGGGATATCGTCTACAAACGGGCCATGTGGGACACGATTGTGGATGGCGAGTCCGTCTTCCAGAAAGCACTCATCGAACTGGGACTGGGGATTCCGACCTCTCAGTGATCCCTCAAACTCACTTAACTCACTCTTTCCCGCTCTGCGGGTCTTCAAACGAATTACCTCTGAAACCAACATGAAGGGCTAAGATGATGAATACTTTTAAAAACCCAAAACGAAGCCTGCCTGGATCAGGGCTGATCATGGCGGCAATCGTGCTGTTCAATTCCTCCGCATTCGCCAAAGACATGTCGCAGAAAGATGCCTGCAATGCGATCGCGACCAAGGTCTCCACTGTTCTGAAATCCAAAGCGGTTAGCAAGCTGAAGCTGATGGGCTTCGATGGACTGGAAAATGCGGAAGGCCTGAAGCGAGACCTGAAAGAATCCTTCAGTTCCATGGAGATTGAAACTCTGACATCCGGAAGCGCTCATTCCCTGATGGGATATTGTGTTCCGTTCGATGAAAAAACGGAAGATGGGAAACTGGCCTACAAAATTGTAGCCACCCTGAACGACGAAAAAATGACTCCGATGCGGGAATTCAAGGCTGAGGCTTCAGGAACAAACAGCGATAACTCAGACACCAGTGATAATTCCAGCAACGATAGCACTGACAACAACGACAACCCAGGCAACAATGAAAAGGCTGAAAAAACTGAGAAAGTGGAAGAAGTCGTCGATGCGTTAACAGACTCCACCAAGGCAACCGGCGTGAATGTGGACCTGGAAAAAACTGTGAAAAGCACCAGCACTTCTGCCGCCAAGAAAGAAGAGGTCATCAACAAGACAACGATTGATGCCTTCAAAGAGCAGGAAGATGGGGACAACCAGACTTCTGCAGACCTCAGCCAGGGGAGCGTGAAACCATCGGCAGCCAGCAGCTTTGAAGTCAAACTGGTCCTTTTCAAAGATGGTCAGTACACAACCACCAAACCTTACGTCAAAGAGGGAAAACCTTTTGTTGACTGTGATTTCGGCGACATTATTGCAGTCGAAATTTACAACCACTCTCGTGAACATGTTGTGGTCAGCGTGGCCGTAGATGGGGTTTCAACGTTCCACTTCGCAGAAGTCACAGATCCACAGAATGGCCGTCTGTATGAAACATTCAAGAAAAACGACCTGTATCTGATCCAGGCAGGCAGCTCCCTGATTGTGGAAGGCTGGTTCAAGACTCTCAACGAAGTGTATCAGTTCACCGTAACCGATCCTCTTGATTCTGTTGCGAGCAAGGAATTTGAATCGGTTAGTGACTGTGGTCTGATCACCGTCCAGTTCTATCCCGCCTGGGAAGTTGGCACTCCAAAACCAGCTTACCTGAACTCCAACCGGGGCGGTGGGATTGGCAAAGGGGATGTGGGAGCAGCAAACAAGAAGCCTGTTGCTGTCAACTTTGAGAAGAAAGTCCTGCTGGCCAATATCGGCGTGCGTTACAACGTCCCGCTCGATGACGCTGGAGTCAAGCCAGACAAACTGTGAGGGAAATTGTCTGACATGCGAATGGCACCACATTCAGGTTCACGGTTTGTAGAAAAAGATCCTCCTATTGAGTTTCTTAACAGAGGAAATCCTGTGATGTCTTACTGCAAAACTCTGTCCATGAACACGATTGGTTGTGCCTTTTTAGTGGCCTGTTTCTTGAACCCTTCTGCG
>JAGQQT010000047.1 GCA_020426065.1 Planctomycetaceae bacterium
GTCACTGCCGGTTGAGGATTTGGTAGTAGCTACCGGAGCGGCCGCACTTTCTTCCGAAATCACGACCCGGCCAGCCAGGGATGCGATTCCAACTCCACCGGATTGACTCTGGCCATTGTCTGCCAGAACGATGGAGTCTGCAATCACTTTTGTGAATCGCTGCTGGGAACGATTGTCGTAATCGCCCACAACCACATGATCCCAGACCGAACCACCCGTACCTGGATCCACTGCCCAGTGCACAATCATGGTTTTGGAGAAGTTTCCGGCTGCCTGTGAGAGTCGATACCAGTCACCTGTTGTTACATCGCGACCGTAGATGTCATCCCGGCGATCGCCGTTGGCATCACCAACTGAGACGTCCACGTAATTGGCCAGGGAGGCATCAGTGCGCTGAGTGCTCAGATTGAAACCGGTGCCAGTTGATGCACCAACCACCAGTTGCGAGCCATCGACAATCCCTGCCACATCGGTACGGCCATCACCGTTGAAGTCGCCCGCTACAATCTTGTCGAGCGAAGCTCCGAACGACCAGGTTGCCCAGTTCGAATTCTCAAAGTGAAGCCCCACGGAGCGGATAGCAAGCAGGTTCACCATCCCGGGAGCACCATCGCCAATGACGGCAATAATATCTTCTCCACCGACTCCATCAAAATTGCCGACCAGCAGGTTACTCACGGGAACATTGGTATCAATGCGGCCCCGCTCGAACAGTCCGTAGCTGAATTTCCGATTAGGTTGAGCTGTCGCCACCCAGACCGTTCCAGTGGACTGGGAAATGATGGCGATGTCATCTCGGCCATCATTGTTGAAATCACCGACAGCAGTCGTTTTGACATCGCTGTAATTGCCGTAGCTCCCCCAGATCTGACGACTGAAGGTGGAACCATTGGAGACATTTACTCTCCAGTTCCCTTTTGTGCCGTCCTTATAGAGAGCCGCAATATCATCTTTGCCGTCTCCGTTGAAGTCGCCAACATGAATCTGGCTGACATTCGTGACCCTGGCTTCACCTGCATTAATAAAGTTGTAACCACCGGTGGTGTTGGCAACTCCAATAATCCAGTTGCCACCTTCGGCCACATTCGAGTTGGGTACCAGCAGAGCGTAGTCCTTCAGGCCGTCACCGTTAAAGTCGAGTCCCAGAGACTCAACCGGAACGCCGTGAGTAACACGTCCTCCGAGCACAGACTGCCAGGTTCCATTCGGAGTAGATGGACGGCTACTCCGCCAGATGGTGCCCGCCACGGTGCGGTAACCTGTAATCGGATCGTACTCTAACTGTTCAGCAGCTGACAGGTCGAAGTCCACCTTCACATTGGCGGTCCCAACCACCACGTTTCGTACAATGTAGGAGACACCACCAAACTCGACACCACCCACAACCACATCATAGGAACCGGCGGGCACTTCCAGTGAGAAGGCCCCGCTGATGCCGATCTCGCGGCTGATCACGTTGTTATTGGCTCGATTGATTGCATACACCATGCCGCCCGAGTGACCTTCTCCCACGGAGTAGAAGTCATCATTATTGCCACGGAGTGCATCGGTAAATACTACGCCGGTAATCAGCGCCAGGGAGGTATTATCAACCCCGACCAGAGCAGTCGCTACTTTTGTGGGGCCGGTCTGATTGCCAACTGTCAACGTACCGTTCTTGATGCCAACCCCGGTTTCATCGTAGCGGCTGTCAAACAGATGCCGACGGCTGATTGTATCATTCAACAGGGTCCGGTAAATCTGGTTGATCAGGTTGGTATGGGCATCAATCGTGCCGTTGAAGTTCAGCGGATACTGGGCGTTTCCAATCAGTTCGGCCAGAATGGAGGAATCGTAACCGGCATCAAATGCACGCTGGTCATAGTTATGTCCATCCGGGTTGACATGTGAGAAGAAGTTCCGCGTTACCATGTCGACCGAATGATCGTAGGCTGCGTTGTTCAGGAACTGGTTTGGTGCCAGCGGCTGCAGAGACCCGGGCTGAATCTGGGACAACTCAGTAATGATTGCCTGGGAAAGTCCCAGACGCTGAGCTTCCGCTCCCGGATTGTGTCGAGCCCGGTTGATCAGTTCCAGAAGCAGCTGATCCTGATCGCTCATCTGGATCGGGCCGTTGAATTTTGTCAGGTTAACCCGCACCGTGGCCGTATCCATTTTGTTGGGCAGGCCGTTGTCGGTCACACTGACTGTCAGATTGAAGACCGGATTACGTGAGAAATCGAGCACGTTCCCGTTTGCGACCGAGATCGCGCCGGTTGCAGGATTGATTTTGAATCCACCCAGAATGTTGCCACCAGTGATGGCGTAAGTCAGGACCTGTCCAGCATCGGCATCCGTTGCCGGTACGGTTCCAACAGGAGTGTTGTCATCCGGATGCTCTTCAATCGTAAAGACATAGCTGTCCTGGGAGAACATCGGATCATTGTTCTGGGGCAGCACGTCAATGGTCATGATCCCCGTGTCAGAACGGATCGTCCCGCCGTTGTCACTCACCTGAATCGTCAGCTGGAACTGGGGATTGACATTGCGGTCCAGAGCTGCCGAGTTGGCAACCCGGACAACACCTGTAGCCGAGTTGATTGAGAACGCTCCGGATGTGTTTCCTCCAATAATCTGGTAGGTCAGTGTATCTTCATCATCCACATCGACGGCTACCAGGTTGCCCACCACAGTCAGGTTCGGCGAGAATTCCGGAATGACAAATGTGTTGTCGAAGATGATCGGAGCATTATCCCGGTTCGACAGGTTCACAACGATATCGTTGGTATGAGACAGCGGAGGGACGCCGTTATCCGTTGCCCGGACGCGGAGCGTAAAGGTGGGGTTGTCATCAAAATCGAGCAGCGTCTGATCGTTGACCGTCAGCTGACCGGTGGTCGGATTGATGGCAAAGGCACCCGTCAGATTCCCGCCCACAATTGAGAAAGTCACGCTCTGACCAGCATCCACTTCACGAGCGGTCACCGTTCCGACAACCGTGCCGTTTGGTGAAAACTCCGGCAGGGCAAAGATGGCCGCATTCACCCGGGGAGCTTCCTGGACATCCAGCACATTGACTGTGATCTGGGCCACTTCACTCTGGGAGGGAACATTGTCATTAGTGACCTGCACTGTAAAGACGAAACTTTGAACTGTCTCGAAATCCAGCTTGGAAGAATCGGCAACCGTGATTCGACCCGTGGTTGCATTCAGGGCAAAGACCCCCTGGGTATTCCCGGCAATAATTGCATAAGTCAGTGTTCGTTGTGGATCAGGATCGCTTGCCTGAATGACTCCGACAGACGTTCCGTTGGCTGAATTTTCCGGCACGTTAAACTGCTGTGGAGCGATAACTGGTTTTTCTGCTCCATCCAGCACATTAATCGTGATATCGGCCGTATCCTGATAAACCACCGCCCGACTGCGGTCGGTTACTCGAACCGTGATCACGAACTGAGGATTGGTTTCAAAGTCCAGCAGCGCATTGTCGGCAACGGTAATTTCACCCGTGAAGTCATCAATCTGGAATGTGCCGGCGGCATTCCCGGAAAGAATTTCATACGTAATCGCATCGCTGGGAGCTTTCCCGGAAGCCACGAATCCGACAGAGGTATTCACCGGGCTGTTTTCCGGCACACTCATTGTCTGATCATTGATGATGATCGGCTCGAAGTACACCACATCCAGGGTGTAGTATCCCAGGCTGCCGTAATCTGAGTAGCCATCACGGGTGTTGCGGTTCCCCACCCCGTCAATACGAACGAAATAAGTTTCACCTGGAATCAGCACAAACGTCATGGCCGCATCCAGCTTGTCAATCGGAGAGCTGAATGCGACCCGTTTCCCGGTGGAGTCATAAAGATCGATCGCGATATCGAGGTTTGGACTCACTTCGTAGTTATTGGCAATGATATCAATTCCAGTGACTTCGTAATCCTGGAGCTGAGGAACTGTGAACTTGAAGAAGTCCTGGTCGGTATTTCTTTCGATAATCCCTTCACCAGACAGCAAACCGTTGCCATTATCAATCAGCTGAGTCGCAGTTGCACGGTTTCCACCATGGTCATCGACCCGGTAAGTGAATCCGTTGCGGGTTGTGATGATGAACAGGTCATCATCCCGCTGTTGATGGCCAAACGTAACCGAGTTGTTCGCTTCAAACTCAAAGTGACCATTGCGGAATGGGCCAGAATAATATTCGCCCATACTCCACTGGACCAGTTCCTTGCCGTAACCGACTCCCATAATAGGAGCCCAGCCGGTTTCTCCACTACCATGACCTGAGTAGTAGGTTTCGTTAAAGGACGTGACTCGGTTTCCGTTGGCATCAAACTGCCAGCGGCCATCGTGATTCAGCCCGAGCGTGTGTCCCACTTCATGGCTGGCGGCTTCCGCAATATTCTTGACTGAGCCAGTGCCACCCTGGAATACGAATGTCGGGACATCAACACCAGAGCTGAAGGAGTTCAGGAAGGCAATTCCACCGACTGAGCTGGTCAACCATTCTCCACGATCCCCGGCGATGACCACCCGGATCCCCCAGTTCTGATCGGGAATTGGATCCAGTCCAATCCGGACATCGTAGAAACCTGTGCTGGCAGCCCCCGCACCGGTGGAAGAATTCAAAGGATCGGTCTGCTCGCCTGTTCCGGCCCCGTAAACAACCACGTAGTAGTCGCCATCGGTAGTGGCCGTGTAGTTCAGGAAGGAGTCTGCAGAACCGGAAGCGTTATCATTCGTTGCAACCAGATTCCCAGCCGGATCATAAATCGAAACGACGGTGTCGAGCTGGCTGCGGAGACTTTCTGCATTGACATCCACCTGGATCACCTGTCCGGTGGTCACGGTTGGAACTTTGTACCAGTCATAATCTCCACTGGTGTTGCCAAAAGGACCATCGCCGATCCGTGCGGAGATATCGGCCACCTGACCTGAGGTAATTTGTGTGTCAAAGGCCTGAGGAATCGAACCGTCATCAGTTTCGTTGGTGATGATGTAGGTAATCGACGATCCGAATTCGTCCTGTCGACGCAGATCTGCCAGAGCGGGCTCTTCGGTGGTGACATCGACATCAAAGGGGATGAAATCCTCGATCACCTGCTGCCAGACCCGCTGGATATTTTCCAGCTCCTGATCATTGAAGGTGAAGATGTCTCCATCAATATCGTAGGGCTGACTGTCAACACGCTGTCCACCATTCCAGCCTGTGATATCCCCCAGGGTATCGTTGGTCACATGGCCGTCGAAATCGAGGTAAATCACCTTCGTTGCACCGGGGTTGCTGTGCAGGAAGAAAGTGTTGTCCAGATCGAAGGGAGGATCGGCAATCGCGGTGTCCTGGACAGGCTGCGGACCATGAATATTGGGATCGTAAGCGGGAATTCCATGAATTTCGATTCCTGGCTTCAGGACATGATCATCGTCCGCTTCCGCTCCAGCGAGCAGCACCCGCTGCTCCATGACTTCCAGGGAGACCTGCAACCGGGCAGTGGCCGCCCCATTGATTCTCCGACGCTGAGCAGGGCGACGGGAGATATCCTTCAGTGAACGATGCAGAACAGTCTGTGACACGCGAGCGAAAAGGGCAAAAACGGACATCGAAACCCCGATGAATAAAAAATTTGTAACTGACCCGTTATGACCGGCACAAACAGGGCGTACCTTCAGCAAATGGCCTCAGTCACCCTAAACGAACCGTGCGAGGAGAATCTACAAACAATTTCCAAAAATACACGATTTTCTTTAAAGCCTGACGATTCTGCCGACCTCAAGCCATTCGAATTCACTCTCATGTTGTTTTTCTCCAACAAAAAGAGTGTTCTCAGCCAGGCAGAACCTCTCCAATGTCCCATATCTCCCTGCTGAATTCAGCAACATGGGTGAAATCGGATCGAATGGAATTCTCTCTGGAAACCGGCTCAAAGGCCCGCGTTACCGGTTTTCCCAGAAGTGCAAATCTTTCGATTTGTTGAGATCTGCGTCAAGGTTTATTGTTTTTTCCGTCGTAAAATCGGGAAAATCGCCACAACAGACACTCTGTAAAAATCCAACACCGAACCTGTGGAGCGGTTTCGCAGAATCCCAACCAGAAATCCATAAATGAACAAAAGATCACACTAATCGTTCGAGCGTTTTGGACGCTTGGTCGGTCGGGTAATTCGCTTCTTGGCAGGATGGCCACCACTCCTGGCAGGTTGACCACTGCGAGGTGTTCTCCGCTCTTCGGACTCTGCTTTGGGGCGGGATTCTCTCCGCGGCCTTTTTGATTCTGTCTTGGGAGTCGTTTTCATTGTGGAGCGGTTACGAGTCAGAATTTCCCGCAGTTGCTCCAACTCTGCCGGGCGAAGAGCGCGATACTCACCTGGTTTCAGTTTCCCCAGCTTGATGGGACCAAAGGCAATCCTCTGCAGAGTCATCACCTTATGGCCAATCCGGGCGAACAGACGTCTGACTTCCCGGTTCTGGCCTTCTCCCAGCGTGACCTCGAGAAAAGTAGATTTTCCCTGCTTGCCGACCCGTTTTACCTGCAGGAACTTGAACTTCCCTTCCCGGAAAAACATTCCGTCCTTCAACTGGGTCAACTTTTCGGGAGAGGGACTGCCGGTCACCTGAACCCGATAGGTGCGATAGATCCGATAGCGAGGATGAGCCAGCTGATTGGCAAAGTCTCCCTGGTTGGTCACGATCAGGAGCCCTTCACTGTCTTCATCCAGACGCCCGACCGTAAACAGGCGCACGCGTTCTTTCTCGAACAGATCCACAACGCGGAAGCGGCCAGCCGGATCATGATTCGTACAGATAACCCCTTTTGGTTTGTTGAGCACAAAGTAGCGGGCTGGCTGTGGGCGCAGTCGCTCGCCATCGAACTCGATCACCTGCTTTTCCGGATCGACATTGATCCCCGGATTATTGATCGGCTCACCATCAACCAGCACGCGACCGGTGCGAATCAACTCTTCACATTGCCGCCGGGACCCCAAGCCTGCCGAGGCCAGAAATTTCTGTAAACGATGCTCTGCCGGGACTTCTACGGGAGGAGTGCTGGTGTGCATGCTGGGTTTGCGAGGGGGGGAGGATTTCTTCTTCATGGAATTCACTGTCGTTCAGAGGTGCACCGGTCCGGGACTGCATATCCACAGCCTGAGTTCAGCAGGCGCGTCATCCGGACAGGGAAGGTGCTGTGTTTTGTGCCAGAATCAATTCATTATGCCAAAAGCAACCGGCAAAACCAGTGGCACACGTTAACTGCTGCCCATCCTGCAGGTCCGCGATATCAGGAACCTGTTCCTGAGGCAACGTCGGCAGACTCCTTCATCGCCTCGTCCGAAACTCCATGCTCCCGTTGAATTTCCGGGTGCGAGCGCTGAATCCAGTTCAGCATGCCTGCGGTGACCAGCATCAAGACTGCCCCGGAAAGATAGGGCATCAGATTGTACCCCAGCTCCAGCAGGCCATAACCGGCGATCGGTCCGCAAATCCGGGCCAGTGCCGACATGCTCTGCCCAATCCCCAGGACTTCTCCCTGGTCAGTGTCACCGGCTCCCAGGGAAAGCATGGCCTGCAGGGAGGGAGTGATGGCAGAAAACCCAAGCACACTGACTGGCAACACCACCATCAGCCTGGTGAATGAACCGGAATCTGAAGTGAACGAACCAGAGTTTGCCACCCAGCTGATCAGTAACAGTCCAACAGACAGGCAGACTGCCCCCATGATTCCCACCCGGTACACACCCAGTTTGGGAATCAGGCGGCGGACGAGTCCCCCCTGGAAGAGAGTCAACAACAGCCCGATGTAGGCAAAAATATAGAAGTTGTGGCGATCACTCAGCCCGATCAGCTTGGTCATGTAAGGCAGTGTCATCTCAAACTGGGCGAAGGCAAAGGTGGCGATAAATATCGTGACCAGCAGCGGAGCAATCGTTGGATGCTGATAAACGAGTTTTGCATCCCGCAGGCTGAGCCACCGCCGCTCTGCCGGTTTGGAGTTTTCATTCAACGATTCCGGCAACCGCGCCACAGCCAGCAGAAACGCCACACCCGAAATGCAGGAGGCAATCAGTCCCGGCCAGTGACCAGGGGCAGCAGTCGGATCATCACTGACAAACGGAGCACCAATCAGGGGACCGAACGTAAACCCGATCCCGAATGCCGCTCCAATGAGCGCCATCCCTTTGCCCCGCTCTTCGCGGGTGGTCGTATCGGAAATGTAAGCCTGGGCAGTTGAGATGGTTGCCCCGGATATCCCCGCTCCCATCCGGGAAAGAAACAGCCAGGTCAGTGCGGAGTAGCCGAGAAAAGTTTCCTCTGCGGAGAACGTCGATATCCAGCCAAAGATCCCGTAGAAGAACGTGGAACCAAATAGTCCAATCAGCAGCACAGGCCGTCGGCCAATCCTGTCTGAAATCCGGCCCCACAAGGGGGCGAACAGAAACTGCATTGCCGAAAAACAGGACATCAGCAGGCCGAGCGTGATCTCGCTGGCATGATAGTACAACCCGTAACGGGGCAGCAGCGGAAGAACAATCGCAAAACCGAGCAGGTCAATCGCGACAATCAGAAAGATGATCAGTTGGGAAAATTGTTTTCTTGTCATGTACCTGCTTATGTACCCTCGTTGAACTCAAAATCACGGATCGTTGGCAAATTCCTGATCCGTTCGCGATGCGGGACCAGTCTGTGAAGCTGCTCCAGACCGATCCCCTGCAGTGCAAGAAACCGCACGACGAACGAATCGCTGTGCGGTTTCGTTTATTCTCAAATGGTAGAGAACTGATGAGTCGTTTTTGTGAAATGCACTGCTGGGCAAGCCAGCAGTGGCACCCGTACTCAAGAATTTACCGTTGATTTAACCTTTGACCTGCTCATCTTCTTCCGGACAGGCCGGATTGGTTGGATCAAACCATTCATCTTTGAACACAATCCGTTTCTGATGCTTCATGGCCAGATTTGATGTGAGCGCCATGATCGCATCCGCCATTGCCACGGTTCCATTACACTTCAAGCCACCTTTATCGGGAGGATCAAAGTTGTTGTTCCGGATACAGTAACAGAAGTGTTCCATTTCTTCTGTGTAACCACGGCTGATCTTTTCCAGTGCTGCCGAAGCCACTGCTGCATTGGCAGAAGGAGCCAGCGATTCACTTGCATTCAGAACCGCATCGCCACCCGATCCGTTCAGAACATGCAGCCGCTGCTCAGTTCCACCACCACCTGTGGTCGGTGATGCTTCCTTGAAGAGCAGAGCTTCTTTTTCCAGGTTGACGTACATTGTGCCCCGGCTGCCGAAGACGGACTCACCGTAAGGTTCGAACCGGTTCGTATTAATCGATGAGTACGTCACGATCACCTTGTCATTCTGATCTTCTGCATAGTTGGGACCCGGGAATTCAAGCGTCACATAAACATGATCATCGATCTCCCGATGATCATTCTGCTTGTCGAGAGAGCCCACCCCCTTGACGCCATAGAAGTTGCGTCCGCCGTAACCCTGCACGGCAATCGGATGAACCTTCCCCAGGAAAATGCTGCAGGCATCCAGCTGATGGCTTCCCAGTTCGGCCATCAGTCCACCGCCAGTTTCGTTGTAAAGACGCCAGTTGATCAGACGCTCCATGTCAGGATAGCCGTACTGATCAACCTTACCTTCCAGAAACGCCGCGTCCTCTTTGGCAATCGATTTCCGCCAGCTGTCTCGCCCGGGAAAACTGTTATTCCGATGCCACTGTGCCCGGATAAATTTGATATCCCCCAGTAATCCCTGACGGACAATGTGGTTGGCATTGTCATACAACACGCTGTAATGCCGCTGATGACCAATCGCCAGCAACCTGTTGTTGTCCCTGGCAACCTTGATCATTTCTTTGCACTGGGTGATGTTGTGAGCCATCAGCTTCTCACACAGCACATGCTTCCCGGCATTGAGGGCATCAATTGCCACGGGGGCATGCTGATTGAGAGGAACGGCAATCACAACCGCCTCAATCTCAGGATCCTGCAGCAACTGCTTGTGGTCATCGTAGACTTTGATTTTGGATTTGCAGTCCGGCCCCAGCTTTTTCACCAGACCAACGCGTTCAGCATTCCCATCCCCGTCAAAGGCCCGTTTCCGGTTAGTTGGACGCAGATCGGCAATCGCCACAATGTCCATGTATTCCGGGGGATGTTCCGACAGGAGCACGCTCCCTTCATCACCGGTACCAATCCAGCCGACTTTCACCGGATTCCCATCCAGCTTCTGATAGCCGAAGTAGGTTGCTCCGGCTGCGGTTCCGGCTGCAACAGTTCCAATCAGGAAATCGCGACGGGTTGAACCGACAGCGTCGTGAAAGTTATCGCTGCCAATGATTTTTTCTTCGGGAGTAAAGTACATCAAAAAACCTCATCGAGCTGGAAAGCAACCTGTCAGGTCACGAATCACTTCGGGAGAATTGTATGAGAGACTCCCGGTCGACATGGCCGGGAGCGAGTGAATTTCAATAACGGTCATCCGGCTGATTCCGCATGAAAATGCGGGCAAAAATCGCATCAATGCCAAACCAGCGTCCTGAAGGCAGAAACACAAAGGTCAACAGCATCAGTACTTCAATGAACACTTTGTTGACGATGATGGCATGCTCCACTCCGGGGGGCTCCGGATAGCCTGGAAACGGAGGATAAGCCATGTAAAAGTTGAACAGCAGGAACGCTCCGGCCAGAGCGGCAATCCGAGTGGCCAGACCTGCCAGCAGCAACCCGCCGATGATCGTCAGCGCCCACATCGTTTTCAAATCGATATCACGCTGCGAGGTCATGGGTTGCGGCAGCGGTCCCCGGGCCATCTGGTCTGTGCTGAGCAGCTTTTCCGCTTTCCACTTCATATCGGCTTCCAGACCTTTGATCGGAGTAATCAGCTCCGACCGCAGCCCCTGGATTTCCTTCCAGTCGTAATTCAGGTGATCATGGTCGAAATGGGTTTTGGCTTTGGCCAGGTTCTGCTCGTATCGAGCCAGGCGGTTTCGATAAATCTCGATTTTCCCCAATCGTTGTCCGTCGAGGGTTCCCTGTTGTCGTTCATCGACACTGCCAGCCATTTCCGGATCACCCTGCAACGTGGCTCGGGCCTGTTCCAGGAAGGACAGATTGGATTGAGATTTGTAAAGCGAGAGCAGCGCCTTCACAAAATTGATTTTGACCGGATCCTGCAGGTCTTCAGGCTGCATGGTTGCTTCATCAAAACCGACCTGTTTCAGCAGAGTCTGTTTTTCCTTCGGCGTCAGGTGTTCTTTTCCGTCGATGATCAGCCGTTTTTCTTCCGGGACGAAGCGGATCACTTTTCCCAGCGAGCCACCCAGATCCACTCCTTCGGGGAGTTGTTCCAGTTCCACCCGGAAATCCTCTCTTCCCACAACCGATTCCAGCAATTGTCGCTGCTGGCGTTCATCCAGTCCGTAATGAGCGGCAAACTGCTGAGCCCAGCCCTTCCAGCGGGCTTCGATGGTATCGTAGTCCAGGTATTTCAGATCGTTGGGATCACCGGTCATATTCCGGAAATGTTCCCGCAACGGACCCGTCGCATTCTTCAGGTAAGGCTCTGCTGTCCAGGGTGAGGAGGTTTTCTGGCTGTCCAGTTTCCACAGCCCCTCATAGAGCAACTGCCAGCCCAGCGCGAGCCGCACCACAACCAGGGCAATGCACGCGATCACTCCAATTTTGCGATAATCGTAATCAGACAAGACTGTACTTCCTTCGCGGATGCCTGTCGGAACAGACACGGTCAGCGGGCAAAAACTCCAGCGGGAAGATTAGCGTTCAAGATTTCCGGCTGCAGGCGGGTCACAACGAAGTCTCGAACCGGGTGGGATCGACAAGGCAAGTGCGGTGTCTGAGCGGTTTTCAACCTCGTGTAAAAAATCAGTATATCGCTGGTGGAAACCGTAATCAATTCAATAATTCCACTCACTTTGATTCGTTCTTGACCGGAATTTCAGGCCAGCAGCCAGCTCCAGAGCTTTGGCCCCAGCACCGTCACACCCACTCCAACAGCTGCCAGAGCGGAAATCAGAGTGGCAGCTGCCGCCAGATCCTTGGCATCCCGGGTCAGTTCATGAAAATCTGTCCCGATGCGGTCCAGCGTTCTTTCGATCGCAGCATTGAACAGTTCTGCACTGATAACAAACCCAATGGCCAGAGATATTAACGCCCATTCTGTGGGGGTCAGCTGCAGAATTCCGCCCGCCAGGCATACCAGAGCGGCGACTCCCAGATGAATCCGCAGATTCCGCTCAGCACGGATTCCCAGCCTGAGACCCTGTAATGCGCAGCAGAAGGAGCGAAACAGTCCCTGAGGGGAACGGTTTCCAGTTTCAGGATCAGATTCAGCAAGATCCTCAGTCATGGTCTCTGCCTGGTTAGAGGGAACGCGTTTCATTTGGCCTGCAGGGTTGTTCCTGTGCAAGTCTCTTCAGGAAGAAAGGTTACGCTTCAATGAAGATTTCCCGGGATACACCTGCCCGCATCGTTGTCCGTATCTGCCGGGACGGTTTTTCCACCTGATTGACGCCGTGCACTGATCGGTTTACCATCAGAATTCATCGATAAATTTTGATGCCGCAACAAGTTCCACCTGCGTATTTGATCAGAGATGGAGTCAAAGATGTCCGCTGCCGAATCGGGAAATATTGAGAGCGTTCTTCAGGAAACCCGTCAATTTCCACCCCCCGCTGATTTCCAGCCCCGGGTCAGCTTCCGCACGGAAGAAGAATACCAGCAGGCCTGGAACCGCGCCAAAGATGATCCGACTGGTTTCTGGGGAGAACTCGCCAGCGAGAACCTGACCTGGGAAACTCCGTTTACTTCTGTCATGTCCGGAACAATGCCCGAAACCAGATGGTTTGAAGGGGGCACACTCAACGCCAGCGTGCAATGCCTCGACCGGCACGTGGCCAATGGACTGGGCAACAAGGCTGCCATCATCTGGGAAGGGGAACCGGGAGATACCCGCGTCCTCCGGTACCAGGATCTTTATCGGGAAGTCTGCCGGTTCGCCAACGTGATGAAACGGCTGGGGGTGGAAAAAGGGGATCGGGTCACGATTTACATGCCCATGGTTCCCGAACTGGTGATTGCGATGCTGGCCTGTGCCCGCATCGGCGCCACGCACTCTATCATTTTCGGCGGCTTCAGTTCCGATGCCGTGGCCCAGCGGAATAACGATGCCCAGGCCAAACTGGTCATCACGGCGGATGCCGGCTGGCGACGCGGCAAAGAAGTTCCTCTCAAAGTGGCGGTTGATGAAAGCCTGGAAAAATCGCCGAGCGTGGAACGTGTGATAGTTTACCAGCGGACAGGAGCCGAAGTCACCATGGTGCCGGACCGCGATTACTGGTGGCACGAACTGATGGCTAATGAATCCGCAGACTGCCCCCCCACTCCAGTCGACAGTGAGCATCCCCTCTTTATTCTCTACACCTCCGGCAGTACAGGAAAACCGAAAGGGGTTCTGCACACGACTGCCGGATACATGCTCGGCGCTATGATGACCACCCGCTGGGTGTTTGATCTCTCTCCGGAAGATACCTACTGGTGCACCGCCGATATCGGCTGGATTACCGGCCACAGCTACATCACCTACGGACCGCTCTCCAATGGAGCCACGTCGGTCATGTACGAAGGGGCTCCCAACTGGCCGGATGAGGGCCGTTTCTGGGAACTGGTGGAAAAATATCAGGTTTCGATCTTCTACACCGCTCCTACCGCGATTCGCGCCTTCATGAAA
>JAGQQT010000480.1 GCA_020426065.1 Planctomycetaceae bacterium
CGCCAAACGGATGAGGAATCTGGACTCCTCTCAGGCCCCCCATTTTGTTCCGGACAGCGTAGTAACCGATCGTATATAGCTGAGATTCACTCAACCCCTCTCCTGAAATGGCAGCCAGCACGACAGGCAGGTTTGATGGTTCGCTCCGCAACGTGAATGGCCACTCCATCCCGGGTGGCAGGTGAAACATGTCACTCGCCTCCAGGTTGACGATATCATTCATCGCCGAACTGGGATCTGCTCCCGGCTGGAAAAAGATTTTGATCACCGCTGCCCCGGGGACAGTTCTTGATTCCTGGTGCTCAATTTTCCCGGCCAGTGTCAGTGCACGTTCCACACGTGAGGTGACAGACTTCTCCATATCGACGGTTGGCAAACCCGGATATGAAAAAAAGCTGACCACAACCGGTTGCTTGAAGTCCGGCAGGATATCGATCGTCAGCCCTGGAATGACGGAAGCCCCCAGGAGGCTCAACGCAATCGCCCCGGCCAGCACTGCATAACGATTCTTCAAAGAGAACTCGATTAATCCCATCGTGTTTCCATTCGACAGATTCAACAACAATACAGGGACCAGTCCCTGCTTCAGCGGTTCAGGACCGTCACTTTCTGACCATCAACAAATCGTTGAAGGTGAGCATCAATCACTTCCTGTCCGGGTTCCAGGCCTGCCGAGACTTCGATGGAGTGTCCGTTATCAAATCCGGTTTTGATCTTGGTAACCGATACGGTTTGTGACTCATCAACCACATACACAATCGCTTCTCCGGAGATAAACCGGATAGCCCGAGCAGGTAACGTGCGGGCAACGCTCTGCTGACTCATTTCAATCGTGGCTTTCCCAAACATACCGGGAATCAATTTTCCCTGTGTGTTGTCCAGCTCCACTTCAACCAGCATTGTTCGCGTGCTCTTATCCAGTTCTCCAGCAATGCGGGTGACACTCGCTTTGATTGGCGCTTCTGCCTGAAAAGAGGGAAATTCGAGTGTGACGACATCTCCCGGCTGGATGTAGGGTGCATCAACTTCCGGAACCGGGATGTGGACTCGAACCTTGTCGACCTTGCTGATGACGAACAAGGGGGCACCAGTACCAACTTCACTTGTTTTCCGCACCAGATCGCCAGGATCAAGATGGCGCTGAGTCACGACTCCGGCAAAAGGAGCCTTGAGCGTGGCATAGGCAATCAATTCATCGAGCTCTTCGAGTTCTCTTTCGGCGATGGAAGTTTCCGCCTTGGCCGCAGCAAGTTCCGCTTCAGCCGCTGCGATTTTGGCTTGTGCCACGGTATATTCTGCCTCAGCGGACTTGATTGAAGACTGAACAGCCTGCTGGCTGGCCAGTTCCGCATCCCGTTTTTTCCTGACTTCATCCAGGACGCGATTTTCGAGAGACTGGCGTGAAACCAGATCATTGATCCGTGTGAATTCCGCTTCCGCAGCAGCTAAGAGAGCAGCCGTCTTCGATAATTCTGATTTGGCCTGTTCGATGACTGCCTCGGCGGATTGAGCCTGAGCAGTCGCCAGTGTGACTCCTGCAGAAGCCTGTAATTCCTGGGCTTTTGCATATTCAACCCGGGCCTGCAGGACAAGCCGCTGTTTATCCAGTTCCGGAACGGCAATTTTGGCAAGTGGTTTCTGGGCTTCAACAACATCACCGATATCAACCAGCACCTCGCTGACGTATCCACTCAGGTTGGCCCGAATTTCAGTGCGGTGATAGGGAAGCACTGTTGCTGGCTGGACGGAAGTCCGCTTGATCTGTTCCTGATTGAGCGAAACGGTTTTCACTGACACGGGCGCAGGCTTCTTCTCAGCACCCGAGGGAGCTTCGGTTTTAGTACAACCACTCAATGGAAGAGTTGCGCATGCGATCAGTGCCAGCAGGAATCGGAAATTCCGGTCGTTTGGCATCAATGGATCCTTTACGGTTAGACAATCTGGGCAATCTGACACTATAGGGTTGGGGAAATCTGGATTCCATCAGGCAAGTGATCAGGGGGTTCAACATTTCAGGAACCCAAATCGTGTCGACCGCTATATTTTGACCAACCGGTACAGCTGGCAGCCGATGACCGCATTTCCCACAAAGCCCGCAAGATCGTTACCGCTGGTATTCCCTGTAACCGATTCCTGATTTGAAGGGTTCTTGAGAAACAAAGGGATCGCTTGCGTCAAGGATGGTCGAAATGCGTGCAACCAGCCGCCGTCAATACGTTGTATTATGTGCAGTATTCGCCCTGACAGGCTGCGCTGAGACACGAAATTTGCTCACCCATTCGGATGTTGCACGTCCACCGATTCCCGCCACTGCGGATCAGCGATTGGATCAGCTGGTTCAACGGCCGGAAAATCCTCGTTACCTGAATAAGGAACAGGCCCAGATACTGACTAAGAATCCGGTTCTGCCTCAACAGAATGTTTCTGCCTCAACCAGCCAGACTCCACAGCAACCCGCAAATACCACCGTGGAACAAGTGGGATTTGCGACCGTGAAATCAGATCCGACAACTCCCGCGACGACTGGAAAACTCATCATTGAGGGGCGGACATACGAAATTCAACTTGTTGAACAGAGCCAGCAAGCTGCTCCGGAACCAGATTTCCAGTATATCTCAAACGCCTTTGAACTTTCCTCCGCTCCTGAAAAGAACTCGACACCGGTCCCCGTTGATCTGCTTGACCCGCAAGTGCTCAAGGAACCGCATTCCTCAGCAATCCAGGCACCTGCTCCTCAAACAGAGGAATCCATTTTTCAGGATGTTGGTCCTGAGGTATTGCAGCTCAACCTGCCCACTGCCCTTTCTCTGGTGGGTGGGGAACATCCAGCAGTAGGACTGGCGCAGTGGAGAGTACAGGAGGCCTATGCCCAGTTGGATCGCGCTCAGGTCCTGTGGCTCCCCTCCATTCAACCGGGCTTCAGCTTCCATCGGCATGACGGGAATTATCAGGCCAGCAATGCTGCCATAGTGGATGTGAATCGAAATTCATTCCAATATGGATTGGGGGCGGGGGCTACCGGAGCGGGAACTACTCCTGTTCAGGGAATCTCCGCTCGTTTTCATTTGGCCGATGCCATTTTTCAGCCTGATATTTCCCTGAAAAATGCCTGGGCCAGAGGGCATAACGCCAATGGAGTATTAAATCGTCAATTACTCGAAGTTGCCCTGGCCTATCTGGAACTGCTTCAATCAGAGCAACAACTGCAGATCCTCGAAGAAACCTGGCAGCGTACTTCAGAACTGGCGAGGCTGACCAGAGATTTCGCGGCAACCGGCCAGGGCCTGCAGGCAGATGCGGATCGTATGCAGACGGAACTGATTCTGCTGGAGGATCGAATTGCTTCTACCAGAGAAGCAGTGGGAGTTGCCTCGGCAAAACTCGCGCAGGCTCTCAGCCTGGGGGCTGACCAACCGATTGTTCCTCTGGACCCCACAGTAGTTCCCCTGGCACTGGTCTCATTGCAGATGGACCGCGGTACCCTGATCACAACGGGGCTCTCCAATCGACCGGAACTGATGGAGGCCCAGGCTCTGGTTGCAGTGGCCTGTGAAGAGTATCGCCGCCAGAAGTATGCTCCGTTTGTTCCGAGTGTCTTATTGGGCTATAGCACTGGCGGCTTTGGTGGCGGGCCAGGCAACACTCTCAACAACGTTAATGGTCGGAATGATTTTGATGCCCTGCTGACCTGGGAGGTCAGAAACTTGGGATTCGGTGAG
>JAGQQT010000481.1 GCA_020426065.1 Planctomycetaceae bacterium
GGCGATACGAGAGCGACTATCATTCAATACTCTCCCTCCCCGGCTGCGCCGACCCTCCCGGAGGGAGGGTGAAGAGGATTCATTCGTACTTTTGGGTATTACGGACACTATCAGGTGCCTTTGTCAAAATAACGGTTCCTCAGGTGGGTTCCCAGTCCAGCGGGTGAATCGATTGCGTTTGACCCGTTGACGGCTAAGATCAAAGGAATAATTCACGTGAGAAATGTGATCAAAGTGCCAGCTGGCGTATCGTAACGAGATAATCCGCGATGAGAGGGAACAGATGTTAGAGATCCCAGTGATCCGATGGGGAAAACCATACGAAAGTCTCGATAAAGCGGAAGTGGTGCACTTCGAGACGGGAGAAAAACTGGCTGATGTGCATCAGGCCAATGGTGGCCTGGTCAAAATGGACATGCGTAAGGCGGATCAGGCCCGGGAAGCACTCAAGCAGATCGATATTTATGATCTGGTCGAGATGTGCGCCAAAGCAGGCGACCTGTACATGAATGCGGACCTGCCGTTAGGCAACGGGACGCAGTCCCCGGCGGACTTCTGCAAGATTCAGTCTGCCAGCACCGGATTGCCGGAAAACATGTGTGCGGGCAATATGCACAAAATCGCCTTCGTGCTGAAAAATATGAAGCAGATTCTGGACGCACTGACCCGCGGCCTGCCACTGGAAATCCTGCAGAAGGGTTACGGGATGGAAGATCGGGGCGTAATGGTGAGTTATCAGACCACTTCACCTGTGCTGGGGCTTGTGCTTCCATCGAACTCTCCGGGTGTACATACATTATGGTTGCCCTGTATTCCCATGCAGGTCGGGCTGGTGTTGAAACCAGGCTCCTCGGAACCCTGGACCCCATACCGCATGGCCTCGGCGTTTGCTGAGGCAGGAATCCCTGCCGAAGCGATTTCCCTGTATCCCGGTCCCCACGAAGTGGGTGGAGCGGTGACGGAAAACTGCAAGCGGGTCATGATCTTCGGCGGACAGGCCACTGTCGACAAATACGCCGGAAATCCGAATGTGCAGGTGCATGGACCCGGCTTCAGCAAGATTCTGCTGGGGGATGATGTTGTCGACAACTGGGAATCGTACCTGGATCTGATGGTGGACAGTGTGCTGGCCAATGGTGGCCGCAGCTGTATCAACGCTTCCGGCATTTATGCTTCCCGTCATACCCGGGAAATCGCCGATGCCCTGGCTCAACGGCTCGCCAAAGTGGAGCCGACTCTGATGAACGATCCCAACGCTCAGCTGGCGGCATTCGCGAACCCCGATGTCGCTCAGGCGATGCATGACCAGATTGAGGATGGATTGAAGGAATCGAGCGTGACCGAAGTGACGGCCAAGTATCGCAATGGCGATCGACTCGTGAAGCATGAGCGTTATGCGTTCCTGAAGCCGACGGTTGTGCATGCTGCCGATCCCTCCGCCACTCTGGCCAATACGGAATACATGTTCCCGTTTGTTTCGGTCGTGGAAGTTCCTCAGGCGAAGATGATCAAAACGATTGGCCAGACTCTGGTCTGCACAGCCCTGACAGAAAATGAGCAATGGGCCAATGAGCTGGTCAATGCAGCCAATATCGATCGCTTGAACATCGGCGAGGTGAAGACGATTCAGTTGAACTGGTTGCAGCCGCATGAAGGAAACATCGTTGATTTCCTGTTCCGCAGTCGGGCCTTCCAGAATCAACCACCTGCACCGGTCGCCTGATTGATTTCGGCGGCATTCCAGGAGGATCCTGATGATTGACTGGCCTGCGGCGTTCGATCCGACTTTTCGGCTCGCATTCTGGACAGTTGTCGTCGGGATACTGGCCAATACCAGTTCCGCACTACTGGGCTGTTTTCTCATCCTGCGCCGGATGAGCATGCTGGGTGATGCCATCAGTCACGCCGTGTTGCCGGGACTGGTCTTTGCCTTTTTGTTGACCTCCTCCGTTTCCTTCTTTCCGATGTTTATCGGAGCGGTCATCTTCGCGATGCTGACGGCGGGACTGTCGAATTTCCTGGCCACTTATGGTCATGCCAGCGAGGAATCGGGGCTGGGAATCGTCTTCTCCTCGTTTTTTGCACTGGGGATTCTGCTGGTGCAGATGCTGGCAGAAAATGTTCATCTGGATCGGGATGCGGTTCTGGAAGGAGCGATCGAATACGTCCCGCTCGATCTGATTCAATTGGGAGGAGTGGCCTGGCCCAGTACCTTCTGGCCTGCGTTGCTGGTTCTGGCGGGTGTATTGATCTGGCTGATCCTGTTCTGGAAAGAACTGAAGGTGGCTGCCTTTGATCCCGATTACGCTTCGGCAATTGGTCTGGCGGGTCAAACGATGCTGGCGATGCTGATCCTGCTGGTCTCGGTTTGTATTGTGATCTCGTTCAAGATCACGGGAAGCATTCTGGTTGTGGCAACTCTGGTGGTGCCTGCCGCCACCGCTCAAATTCTGACGCACCGGTTGAATCGCATGTTGATCCTGGCAGGTCTGCTGGTCACGGTGGCGACTGTGGCTGGTTATGCTCTCTCCTGGATGTGGAATACATCGGCGTCGGGGATGATGGCGGTGATGTGTGGCGTGGAATATGGTCTGGCACTGGTTTTTTCTCCCTCTCAGGGACTGATTGCCAATTACTGGAGCCATCGTCACCTGCAGCAGCGGATTCGGGCAGAGGATGTTCTCGGTGTGGTTTACCGCTGGAATGAGCGGCAGGAAATGATTGAGAATCACCCCCCCATCAGTTCGCAGGAGATTGCAGAAATCGTGGGGGACTCATTCCGGCCTGCCACCTTACGAATGCTGATTCGCCAGAAAATGCTGCAGTCCCCTGCAAGTGGTCTGTTCGAACTGACCCCGGCTGGACAAAGAGCAGCCCAGCGGATTGTTCGTGGACATCGATTGTGGGAAACTTTTCTCGAAACCGAGTTCGGTCTGCCGGGCGACCATTTGCACGAGGCAGCTCATCAGATGGAACATTATCTGGATCAGGAGTCCCGCGAACGGATCGAGGAAGAACTCGGTTCACCGGGCGAAGATCCCCACGGTCGTGTGATCCCCCCTAGGATTTCCGACCCGGAAAAAGCAGACTGAATGCCCAGACGGGGCTTAGGTTTGGGATGGCTGTTTTCATAAACCGCTCCCTTGTCGCTTGTTACAGATTGATTGACCTCAACGTGAGAACTGGTCATGAAAATCGTGGACGAGTTTTTTGCGAACCGGGGCAGCAGGGGGTTGTCTCGCAATGTGTTGCTGCGGGTGATAAAACAGGCTTTTCAGAACAGTGTTGAAGGAAGACAGGATGGTAAAGCTGGGAGTAAATATTGATCACGTTGCCACGGTGCGTCAGGCGCGGCTGACCGTGGAACCGGATCCGGTCTGGGCTGCCACGCTGGCTGAACTGGGAGGAGCGGACTCGATCACGGTGCATTTGCGTGAAGACCGCCGCCATATTCAGGAACGGGATGTACGAATCCTGAGAGAGACGGTTCGATCCAAGCTGAATCTCGAAATGGCGATTTCCCCTGAAATGACCAGTATCGCCCTGGAAATCATGCCCGATCAATGCACTCTCGTTCCGGAAAAACGGGAAGAACTGACAACCGAAGGGGGATTGAATGTGGTGGCTCAGGAAGAGCAGGTTCGACGTTGTGTCGATCAGCTCCTGGAAGCGGGCATCGAAGTCAGCCTGTTTATTGATCCGGA
>JAGQQT010000482.1 GCA_020426065.1 Planctomycetaceae bacterium
ATGAAAGAGATCCAGGTTGCCTGGCGGGACTGGATCACGATGCGTGTCAAGATTATCGACGAATACAACCGCATTCCCACCAAGACCCAGTCTGCCCTGCTCTCACTGATGTCTGAAGGCTACGCCGAGATGTTCGAGCAGGTTGTTCAAACCGGTCGGACGGCATGGTTCCTCACTGCCAATGATGATCTGGGTGGAGGAACTTTTCCCGTCATTGAAGCTCTGCAGGACCGGATCGATGTGGTTGTCCGATGTGCTCCCTTTCATTCACAGTTTCTGGATCGATTGGCACGGCGGATCACGAACAATGATTCACCTGACCAGCACGTTCCGGGAGACATCATCTTTTCCCCGGTAGAGCTGGATGAAGCTGATCAGGAGATCCGGGCCATTGAATTACCCGATGATGTACTCGAAGTCCTCGGATTCTTTCTGGGGCAGCTCGATTTTTGTCGTCAGGCCTCTGCAGATATCGACTCCATGAATAAGGACACACTGCATTTATCTGGTCGCCGGGTAGCCCATGTTTGTAATGAAGACTGTCCTCTCGACAAACAGTTACACCTCTGTTCGCAAACTGAGGGCGGGATTTCCCCGCGAACGTACCAGTCCATTATCCATTACGGAAAGGCTCTGGCTTATTTTCTGGGGCGGAACGCCGTCACCATTGAAGATTTGAGGCAATTAATCCCCTGGCTACTCTTTGATAAACTTCGAGTAAATCGACAAAGTCAGTTTTTTGACAAGGCGGAACACAAGGTTTACCTGGCAGATCGTGCCGGGTGGCTGCGTCAAATGTTTGACATGGCTATTCAGCAGCATGCGTCGTATGCCCCTGTCCGAAAACCACTCCGACAGCTGGAGGCATCGCTTAGAGCCCCTGAAACCCTGGAAACCCAGCTCCTCAAGAAACAGCTGAAGCTGCTGACAGGGCAGATCAAAAGCCTGATGGAAAAACATGAGCTGAACGGCCCCGTACATGAGGATCTGCTGCGGCTGAAAATGCTCTATGCACAGATTCAACAGGAGTTGAATGAGCGATGATCAACTGGTTCAAGAGAAATGAAAACAACCTCGACAAACTAACGAGCGAGCTTCGAAATGAAGGACCGCGTCAGTTCGCGAAGTGGAGCAATGAGGCGTTTGACTCTTATCTGGAAGAGCCGGTTGCCAACTTAAAGCGATCTCTGGAGTCGCGAGACAAGAAAAAGCAGGACCACGCCTCACTGACCAATTACTTACGGATGGTTTATGAAGGAGTCGGTGCAGGCTGGTTAAAAACAATCAACTGGGAAACACCATCGCCAACATTCCTCGCACATTGTCTGTCTCGTCTTGTCCCTTACCAGTTGCGAAAGGTCCCCGTCGAAGAACGTGCAGATGTTCTACGGAATGTCTGGAATCTGGGAGAAGGCATGGCGCGAGAGCCCCAATGGCTCAATCAGTACGCCATCACGCAGACAAACTGGTCTACAGATATCACAAAACTCCAGGAACATCTGGAAACCATCCTCGAACCAGTCCTGTCGCAAACCAAGAATGCCACCTGGAAAGGGAAATACAATCTGAACGTGATCAATCTGCGTAACGTGTCCGATGGTTTTCTGCCGGGGCGGATGTTCCTGGCCTCACCAGCCGTTCTGTGTGTCGAGAACGAACTGGATCAGGAAGAAACCATTGGAATTCTCTTACGTCACCCGAGTGAGTGCAAAGTGCTTGGGATCGTTGGAAAGTTGCCTGAACATTCCGAATCGTTCACTCCTCCCTCGATCAAGCTGTCTTCCGATGCGATCCTGATCAATGGGATCCCGGTTTCTGCGCCGTTCATCTCCGCCCCTCATCGTTCACTCTGTGCGGCAACGGGGTTTGTTGCTGTTACTGCTGAAGACTCACAGCGACTATGGCTGGTGGAAGTCGCATGAGTTTACCTGAAGCCACCTGGAAACGGATCATGGCAGAGATTCAAAGACATTGGCCTTCCGCCCAGGCTCACTGGTCTCGCTTCCTGCTTCTGAATGATCCAGACCTCAGTAACAAGACAGAGAGCGTGGCACAGATCGCCCTCTCTACCCGACAAATCACTCTCAATGCAGACCTGATTGCCAAACACGATTTATTTGATTGCATCGAAGCATTGCTGGCACACGAAATTGGCCACCATGTTCGCTATCCAGGAACGCTTGTTGTTGAAGCGCGGATGCGGATGCTGCAAAAATCAATTATCCCGCTGGAGGGGTATTCCCTGACCAATGTCTTCCAGGACCTGATGATCAACGAATATCTGGGAAAAGGGGAATTGCAAAGCCAGATGATTCGGATTTACCGGGCGTTTACTTCCGCTCCTGCTTTTCACGCCGAGATGAGGTGGAAACGTGATCCGGCATTTGTCTTTTACATGGCCCTTTATGAAACACTCTGGCAACTTCCGATGGCCACGCTGATTGGTGAAATCGAACCGGAATTCAGGGAGGCGTTTCCCGGTTATCGGGCAGAGGCACATATCCTGGTGCATAACCTGTTTATGATGGAACCGAATCTGTACACCCAGTTTCTGTATTTCACATCGGTTATGTCTCGCTACCTCAAGCCGATGATTGACCAGCAACTGCAGCAATGGATGGCGTGCCAATGCGGAGGGGATGGTCCCTCTCCGGGAGACTGGGCAGACGCGTTAACCCCCACCGATGCCGAACGGCAGGCAATTGAGCGTGCGGCCAGCGCTGGCTGGTTTGAAGAAGACCAGGCAGAACGTTTAAGAAAGCTGAATGAACTGGAAGAGAGGATCGCCAGTCTGCCAGGATATGGGACGGACAATTCCGCAGAAATCCCGGAAGTGATGGCAGCACACTACCGGGGGCTGGCGGAAAGGTATCTGGTGAAACCTCCTTTGCTCCCTCGTTACGGCGAAGCCATTGTCCCAACAACACTCGAAGAGTGGGAACATTCTGATCCCATTTCAGAAATTGACTGGCTCACAACTCTCATGAATCGTGGCCCCCAACTGGGGGTAGCCCTTCCGTTCAAAAGAATGAGAGTAGCCGAGCAGGAAGGATACGACGTACGACTCTGGCAACCTCGTCTGGAGATCTACCTGGACATCTCCGGTTCCATGCCTAATCCCATTTATCATCTCAATGCGATGACACTCGCCGCACAGATCCTGACGCTGGCAACGACGCGGGCAGGTGGCAGCGTGCGTGTGGCGATGTATTCCAGCGAACCGGTTTTATATTGGTCGTGGTGTCGGTCAGAAATTGAGATGTCCAGGTTTCTGATGCACTACATCGGGGGAGGAACGGATTTTCCTTTTCAACTGCTTGCCAGGTCGTGCGAGGAGTGCTCCCCAGATAATCCCATCCGGATCGTAATCAGCGATTCTGACTTTGACCAGAATTTCGAAGCCCATCCAGACAATCGCGGCATCTTTATCAGTGCAGCAGAAAATTCGGCTCACTGGATCTTACTGTTACACCGTCCCGATCCCGAGCGAGTCAGATTGTATAAAGCACTTGGCGCAGACATCATTTCTATCGATGAAATGAAAGACTTTCCTCGACTGGCAACCAGATTATCCCAGGCCCTCTTCCCAAGTGATAAAGAATAGAAGCGGTTCGATAAGTCCTTAAATGGAGAGAAGGGTAAACCATGTTGAAGAAATGGCTTCCAGGCAGGATGATCTTCTCCGTTGCAACGGTCTTGATGA
>JAGQQT010000483.1 GCA_020426065.1 Planctomycetaceae bacterium
CATTATATTTGTACAGCCACTACAAGGAGGCAGTGCTTCATCAATCTCAAGTAATCTGCCAGGTTTCAACTTCCCCATTTCCATCAATTTGTCAATAATTTTACCTTTGGTGTGGCCATACCACGATTGATCGGGGAAAGACAATCGTTGGCCAGACTCAAGTGAAAAATCTACACCACTTATCTCATCACCTTCATCAATAATTTTTCTTTCTGGGGTGGATTCAATTTTGAAATGCACGGTTTGGTAGCAAAAGTGTGACATTCGTGAGATGGTTGGTTTATCACAATCAATCATCACTTCCTGAAGCAGGAATTCACGAATGCCACATTCACATCTTACTGACGACGAACGCGAAGCCATAGCCCACCTCTACCGACTTGGTCACTCATTCGCCGAGATCGCACGTCAGCTCAATCGCCACGCCACGACGATCTCGCGTGAGCTGAAACGGAACTCTCGGGGAAGAAGGCTTCAGTGTATTCGGACGGAGACACCATACGGCTGTTATTAAAGTCGTATTTCAACATCGCTTCAACGTCGCTGACGAACTGATTGTCATGCAGCAACATCGTGATCTCAAAGTTCAAACACATCGTACGGTTATCAAGTATGACGGTGCCAATCGCCGATGTCTGATCGTCAATCAACATTATTATTATGATGCAGCAACCCAACCTTCATAACGGGTGGCACAGATAAAATAGGTCATTCCAAGTTCTTTACGCCGATTTCATTCGTCTCGCTAATCGCTCACATACTGGAGCCGGAGCGTGGAGCCGTGCTCGCCCCGGCATCGAGTGCGACACCATTGTCGTTGAAAATTTCCAATTCCCGAGTCGAGTAGTGTGTCGGCTTTTCAAGAATCCAGTTGAAGCTGCGGATTCGAAGATCGTTCATTCGGGACTGTTGGATCGCTGCCTGTTCTTCTGGGGTCTGTTGCCAGCTTTGCCCAATGATGATGCGATAGCTGACGACCTGTGTATGAAGGCTGGTAAACTGCGATGGTTTCAGATTATCGGGAATTCCTTCTTGCCAGATCAGTCGTCTCCAGAAATCAATTTGCTCAATTGAACGCTGGAATTCTGTGGATCTTTGTGAGCCCTCAAGGATTCTTGCGGACGGAGATGCGACCAGAATAAACTGCCAATGCAAGCGGCCTTGCAGCTCTTCGTAAATGGCAAAATCGGCGTACGTGGTTTCGTCAAGTCTGACGCTGTGAAAAACACCCTGACTGTGTGACGTAAGAAGTTCGACGCGGGCATCAGGGATCAGCAGCCAACCGTGTTTTTTCAGAACTTCGATGGCCGATGACCGGCACTGCAAAAGCGATTCGCGAATATGAAGGTCGAATTCATCATGTGTCATGGTGGAGTTGTTTCTGTTTTTGTTGGATCGGCACGAATACATGGGTATTATCAACTTCCGAAAGATCGCCAATTCGACTGCGAAGTACACAGGCAATAAATACAATTGGCGTGATGTGAAGGTTGATGTTGGAATCATCCAATCACGTATTCTGTCGTACGATGGATTCGATACGTCATCGTTTATTCGTTGTGATGTGATCGCCTGTTGCGTTTCAGATCAAAAATATTAGGCGGATCAACGTCTTCGGGGAGGAGGTCTCGTGTCATTTCATTTAGCGTCTGACACATGTGGAAATCAGTTACAAGGTTGCACTGGTCGTGGCCTTCAACAAACGAATATCGCAACTTTTGGGATCCACCCAACATCAGCAATAAAGACACTAACGAAAACAATATGAGACCTGTTGATATCGCGGCTGCTTTTCCGACCGTCCAACCCAACACAACCAGTGCTACGATGGAACAAAACATACCAATGACAAATTGGCCAAATGTTGGGATCATTCCACGAACTCGTTTGTTAAGCGGACTTAAGTCGGATTCCGCAAAGACGAGTTCACCCCCTTCTTTCAATGGTACTGACCCAATTATGGTCCACCCCAAAGGAACATTCACTCCATGCTCAGGTCGATTCTCGACGGAGACCTGAACCAGTCTGCAGGAGCCCTTAAACACAACACGAATCTCGTTTTCTGAAACATCTTCAACTCTTGCCGTTTCAATGAGCCTTAATGAAACTGGGAGAATACGATGGTGTAGCGTGTCTCGTTGATAGTTATCTTCGTAAGTTTCGCCCATAAGTGTGATGGGCTTCCACTCCAATGAGTCGACAATTTTATCGAACGTCGGAGTCAACCGGCAAAACGCGCGGAGTGCCTCCTGATCAGAAATGTGCGGCATTTCGCAGCCGAATACAATGTCAATCTCGCCAAGTATCCGTGCCGAGTCCTCTGCCATCATTTCCATATAACCGCGAGTGGCAGAGGGCCTGGCAGCACTCCTTTCTGTCGTGATCACGTAGCGACGTTCCCACATGAAGCCAGCGTCTGTGGGGTACGAGTATGTTAACGCGACCTGCCCTTTGCCATCCTTGAAAAACAAATGGAGTCCTTTGTCTGAACGGCTTTCGGCAACTGCACCACCAATAAAGGCATCGGAAGCGTATTTCCGATACATGGCTGCGAGCTGACGATCATCTTGAGCGACTTTTCCCTCAGCAGCCAGTTTGCCAATTGCTGTACGCGTCGATGACGTGAAAACACCTAGTCGTACCGGAACTTTTTCAACTGTCCCTCGAAACAATGCGTCGTTGTAGGAATCTCCGTGTAGAAATTCTGGTTTACTTCCAAACGGGCCGATATCCAGCCGGAACTTTGTGAACTGCGTGCGATTGATCCAACTCGTCCAGTTTGGCGATGAGGAAGGAACAAAGATTTGATCTTTGTGGATAGCAAGCGACGACTGAGCAGCAATAAAATCAACCATTTCTCCGATATCACGAGTCCATTCCTGAAATGGGGAATCTTTAAGTTTCGGGCGTTTTTTGTGTGGGAGCAGATCGCCCGGGCGACCAATTTCCAGTATCCGATCTGCCGCTAAGCGTTTGGATAAAATATCAAATTCTTCACAGCAGTGATCTGAACCGGCCCACTTGTTGCTGGTGAAACAAATTCCGAAAGCTGCGGAGCACAGCCCCTCAAGTAGCACCGGTTTGTGTTGATTGTAATCGAGTAGCAGAATATCGTACTCCGCAAACCAAACGTCAAGACCTTGGCTAATCAGCGCTTCGGCAACGGGCCGTACTTCATTGACCTCGTCGGACTTGTAGCTGATGAATAGATCAATCTTCCGCATCTGAATCCTCTCAACCAAGCGCTGACAAAATCAGTACGTCGCCAATGACCAGCTTCTAGGAAAAGCCCTGTTCCTTTTCAAAGGTTTGCCCGGTAGCTTTCATCCAAAGGCGAGGTAGAAGGAGCAGCATTGCGATGCTGATGGCAAGACCAATCATGTCTTCAGTAAGGATTGGTGGGTTGGCGAATATGGAGCCTGCGGAGAGAATTAACGAAAGCATACCGAGGCCGGATACGGCAGTGCACCATCGAACTCCTCTCAGTGAGGCAGGGATGGTGACACAGGTGATGACTGAGAGAATGATCACGAAAATCGCACCCCCGTAGACGCTACCAAGTGGCGGGGGCAGGAGATGCAGTTCACCTGACGATTTACCATCGAGTCGGTCAAGGGCCCAGCTCACGTAATGTCCTACGTAGTTTTCTTCGGCTCGGGCAACCAGTTGTTCTCT
>JAGQQT010000484.1 GCA_020426065.1 Planctomycetaceae bacterium
CCATCAATTACTGATTTGGGGAATTACTGGTGCTGGAATCCTCTTCAGGCAGGCGCACCATCAGCCAGGTTTCCGTCTTGAGGGAGCCATGATGTACGAGTGCGGTAGCCTCATCGAGTGTGAGGTTGTAGATCCCGGTTTCCATCACAATTTCCGGATTCTTGCCATCAGAGAATTTCCAGGCGGCTCGCTGGGATTCTCGATCAACAGTTCCTTCGACAGGACGGCTCACGCCACTCATCTCATTCCATAAGGTGCCTGCAATCAGGCCCTCTTTGCTGACAGCCAGTTGCAGGAGGAACCCGCTTTCTGTGGCATTCTCTTCCGTGATCGCAAAGACACCCAGAGGCATCCATTCCACATTCGCAGTGTCCGTGGATTCGGGAATGGCTGCAGAAATGTCTGCGGCCTGCTCGTAGTACTGGTCCACTGTGGCGACAGGCTGGTTGTCTACGTACACATAGTTGTCCTGATAGACCACGGTGTTGCCGTAGTCGTAATAAACCGGGGTTGTCCAGGCCTGCCAGACAAACCAGGTTCCGAACGTCGTCCAGCCACAGTGACGCCAGCACCAGCCGGGTGGGTTATTGTTCCAGCCAGCATGCCATCTCCAGGCCGGGAGTGTTACCGGATAGTTGTTCCACCAGTTGGGATTGTGAAACGGGCGGGCATTCACATTGTTCCAGCGGTTCCGCACGGTATTGATCTGAGTCTGCCGGTTGATGTTGATGTCACCTGTGTTGATCCTGTTGCCAACTGCAGGGCGATTCACATTATTCGGGCGATTGATATCAATGTCAGGTCGTACTTTTGCAGGAAGCGTACTGGGTCTCCCGTTTCCCGGCAGATTCAAAAAATCTTTCAGATCATTGGAGTTCGGCCTGTTGCCGTGAACTGGCAGATTGTTGTTGGGCAGTTTGACATTTGGGTTGTTCAGGTTCGGTCGATTTCCATTGGGAAGATTGACGTCAGGGCGATGAATGTTGGGTGGATTAACTTGAGGCAGCTTTTGATTGGGGAGTTGAGAGGGCAGTTTGTTGGGGACATTCAGGTTCGGTTTTTCCCGAGAAAGGGATGGAGCGTAGGAGCTGGCCTTGTTCTTGATATTGGGAGCATTGATTTCAGGCCGCTTCACATTCGAAATTTGAGGTTGATTGATATTTGGTTTGCTGATGTTCGGTTTACTGACATTGGGCTTGCTGACATTGGGTCGTGAGACACCGCCACCACCTCCCCCTCCGCCCAGGCGTCCGCCTCCCCGGGCGTATAAATCCTGGAGGTTCCAGGTACCGATCATGCAGACCACAACAATCCAAAAGCGAAGTGAACTCATTTTGATAATCCTTTCGCCATGCGGGAGGCGACCATCGATAGTTTTGCGGGAATCGCTGTGTCAGTCGTTGTTTCTCGTAACGATAACAGGCCCCACGGAAGGGAGCAGTTCCCCGTCGATTTGTCTTCCAATGGATGAGTACTGAATCTGATTTTCATCAAGAACATCGTAAATCTGTGTGGCGGAAGCCTGCCGTCCGTCGGGAAGTGTCTGCAGCGTTTGTACGGTCCAGCGGTTTTCACTCTCCTGCCAACGCCCGACTCCAAACCCGCCATCCGAATCAAAGGTCCATGAGCGGATTGTGTTCGAAGTGGGATCCCAGCCAATGATTTGTGAACCTTCAAAGTCTTCTGCCGTCAGCCCGGTAACTCGAAACGTTCGCAGGATGAAATTCTGGTTGCTGGTCCAGCGACTGGAAATTGAGATACTGGAGTCTTCTGTAGAATGAGACCAGTTGCCAATCATCCACTCGAGTGACTTCAGCCGCTCATAATGACTGGGTGGTGCTGGCGCAAGATCCTGTTCCGTGATCCGATCAATTCTCCAGCCGTCAGCTGTCTTGAGGTGGACCACTTCATAAGTGGAGCTCGAGGGCTCTTCATCCGGAATGATAACCCGGGCGATGCCTCGCTCGATTCCCACATGAGGAGAAACGAGCTCGATTTGAGTTTCTGAAAGCTCCAGTCGGGCATTTTTTGTGGACTCAAAAAAAGCTTTGAATTGAGCTCGGAATTCCTCCCTGCCGTTCAGTGTTTCACCGGAAGGAAGCGTCCAGAGCGCTTCAGAGGTATGCATCTCGGCCAGTTGATCTGCAGCGGCTTGATTAAATGCCTCAACATAGGCTTTGATTCGCTCCTGGATCTCCTGTTCTTCACCATTGACAGGAAGCACAGACAGACAAACCAGAAACAGTCCGGAGAAAAGCAGACGAAACATCGAGATGTCCTTTGAATAACCACAACAGAATGAGCGGTGGATCATCAGTGTTTGCTTAACTGCAACCCCTGTTACTTTCAGTTGATCCTATACTGACCAATCCGACCTTCCAGCTCAAAAGGTCGTTTCTCCGCATAATTCAAGGAAACGGGTGATCCCAGATCCACACCGACATCATAGATTCTCAACTAGGATAATGCGTACTCATAAACCGATGTTCTTTGGTGGATACTTTTTGAAAGTTGCTGCGTGCTGTTTCAGCTTGCCGGTCATTGTGGCCAGCCAGGCATTGCGTCGATGGCCGACGGTCATTTCCTCCTTGGGGCTGATGTAAAGATTGAACAGCCAGGGAGCCAGACCGACCTTCTGAATGGTGGCCATATCAATATGCATATTGGTCGATTCGGGCAGGACAACCTGAACGTGGACCTTATATTCATGCATCCGGCAGGCCATTAATTCACTGCCCCACCAAAGGTAGACGGCTTCCCGGCTGGAGTGACCATCATCGTGCAGCAGAAATGAGGACTGGTCGATGTAATCGTAATAACGGTCTTTCGGGAGTTTGTCGGTTGAAACATTGGCTACGCGAAGGGCGGTACCGAACAGATCCATCAGGTCAAACAGCTCATCGCTTTCCCGGCCCGGAGAGATCATGCCTTTCCAGTAGGCAATTCCCGGAACACGGACTCCCCCTTCAAATGTGGTTCCTTTGGCTCCGCGAAAGGGCGTATATCCAGCATCTGGCCAACCATCCATCTGCGGCCCGTTGTCCGAGGTGACAAACACGAATGTGTTTTCGATCTGATGGGTTTCCTCAAGAGCACTGATGATCTGCCCGATGTGGAGATCGACTTCGGCGATTGCCTCTTTGTAGGCGTATTTGGCAGCGCTCAGAGGGCCCAGATCCGGATTGGGGAAATTATCACAGTGGGCCTTCATGAAGCAGTGTTCGATGAAGAACGGTTTGTTTTCTTTCGCCAGGCGCCTGATGGCCTCGATGGTATGATCGACCAGGACTTTATCAGCGCGGCCCATGTCGGCGGTGGACTGGATCTGACTGACCTGTTCGGTCCGACCACCTTTGAATCCATGAATGAGGTGGTCCTCAGGAGCAATTCCTTCAAAAGCGGCCAGACGCTCCGGGTTGAGAACAAGGTCTGGATACCGGCGTGCGTCATACCGCTGGGAAATCTCTTTCTGGGCCGGGTAATAACCATAATACTCATCAAAGCCGATATCGTGGGGACGCATCCCTTCCGCCTCACCGACGTGCCATTTCCCGGTCAGAAGAGTGAAATATCCAGCCTCACTGAGCAGCCTGGCCAGACTGATTTCATCATCCCAGGGATTTCGGGTGATCTTGTCCCCGGCCAGAATGGGACGAGT
>JAGQQT010000485.1 GCA_020426065.1 Planctomycetaceae bacterium
GATCGTATTCACATCCGGATTGAGGTTGGCAGCGATGATCGCCTCTCGAAGCGATGTTCCCGTTCCCTGAGATGGATCGATCGTTCCGTCAGCTTCGTCGGTAGCGGTGGTGACGAGAATTGTCGCGGGCGGAATTACGAGAGTTTCTTCAGTGGCTGAATCGTTACTGTTATCAATATCGGTTTCAGCACCGGCTGTCAGGGTTCCGACATTTGAAATAACCCCCGTACCAGCATCGACCGTCAGCGTATAGGTCAGTGTTGCGGTTTCGCCGCTTGCGAGAATCAGGTTGGTGAGATCCGGACCATTTCCATCGACGAGAATGAGAGTAGCACCGCCAGTACTTGAGAACAGCAGCGAGATGTTCGAAAGGGTGTAGCTGCCTCCAGCATAAGTGATCGTGTTATCGAATGCTGCTCCTGTCGCGGTGTTAGGTCCAGCGTTAGCAATCGTGACTGTGTAAGTTGTACTGCTACCAGTCACGACCGGATCCGTGCTGTCAGCAATCGTGACGGACAGGTCCATGAAATCTGCTTCGACCGCTCCAATATCGACTGTCCCCACAAAACGGCTGAATCCTGTGCCACGTTGGTCGGTTACGAGTGGATTGAAGTCAGTATCAAGAGCATCTGTGTCATTGCCCGCATTGATGGCCAGTGAATTCCGAAACAGAGCATGGGTGAGGGTTGGGCCACCATTATTGGCTAATGTGGTTTCCAGGACATCCGTTGCCAGGACACCTGTAATGTCGGTTCCCATTCCCACAACATTGATGGTTGCTCCAGTAACGTCTCCTATGATGTTGAATCCATTACTGTTGACCGTGCCGCCAGCGATGTCGTCGCCACTGCCATCAAGGACGTCATCGTTATTGATGACAATCGAATTTGAGAGGGTGAGATTATTGTTATTGGCAAAAATACCGCCGCCACCCCCCTCGTTGCCTCCGTTATTGGCGGTGTTGCTGAAGATTGTACTGTTGACAATGTTCACAGTCCCCTTAGCGAAGATTCCTCCCCCCGCTCCTCCAGCGTTATTTCCACTGATCGTCGAATTGATGACACTCAGAGTTCCGCCATTGTTGTAGATCCCGGCTCCTCCAGCATCGGAATCATCAATGTCACTGATGTTGCCACTGACCGTGCTGTTCAGCAGGGTGAATGTTCCCTGGTTCCAGATTCCCCCCCCTTCATCTCCGGCTTCGTTGTTGCTGATTGTCGATCCAGTTACGACCGCCGTGGCCCCACTCTTGTTGTAGATTCCTCCTGCATAGAGATCAGCAGTGACAAGATTGTCGTCAATGAGTGAGTAAGAAACTTGCAGCGTGCCTTTGTTGTAAATTGCTCCACCAGAACTGATAGACTGGTTTCCTGAAATCGTTGTGTTCTGGACAGTAAGATCTCCAGAATTGAAGATCGCCCCGCCAAACTGGATGGCTCGATCGTTCGTAAACGTCACGTTGTCGATAACAACTGTTCCGCCATTGTTATCGAGGCCTCCTCCGTTGGCGGAGGCTCGCCCCCCGCTGACCGTGCTGTTGAGCAGGTTGAGAGTATCGGCCGCGTTGACGACTCGGATATTTCCTCCATTCGTGACAAGTCCGCCGTTCTGGATTGTGAGTGAATCCAGTGTCACTTCGATTCCAGTCCCGCCGCTGTTGATTGTGAAGACGCGATTGTCTCGTTCTGCATCAACAATCACGGGAGTCATCAGGCTGGAACCATCGATCGTGAGATCTGTAGAAATGAGCAGGTCCAGATTTAAACCGGAATCACCGATGAGGATGGTGCCGCCTGAGAGGCTTGAATCGAATGTGATGATGTTGGTATCTGGGAACAGGTTGGCAGCCAGGATTGCTTCTCGGAGAGACGTTCCTGTTCCTACGGCAGCGTCGATGGTGCCATCGGCCTCGTCGGTCGCTGTAGTCACAACGATTGTCGTTGGAGGTTTTACTGACAGGACAACATCGTTACCGTCTCCTCCCACGTAACTGATTCCGAAAGTAACTCCACCCGAAACGAAGGTCGCTCCTTCAGCCAGGCCGTTAAATGTGCCCGAAATCGCATCGACATCGTCGTTCTTGATGATGGTGTATTGCTCTCCCCCGACCGGGGTGTAGCCCAGAAGCAGATTTAGAGTAGCTCCGCCAAGAGTGTCGGAATCGAGATTGACTGTGCCAGCAACGGAAACCTGGTCGTACTCGGTTCCAGCGGCACGTCCGTTAATTTCGACATCGAAAGTGGCCCCTGTTTGCAGGCTCAGATTTCCGGTCGTCAAAATTCCCGGAGACTGACCAGGGCCGAGAATCCCGCCAGATTCCACAGTCACGTTTGCCAGAACCGAACCTGTACCAGCCAGGGTCGCTCCATCCTGGATGTTTACGGTCGCAGTCTGATCGGAGGTGTCTCCCAAGGCCAGGAGTGTTCCTGATGTGACCGTAATGTTCCCGGTGAAGTCAGAAGTCGTTCCGGCAGCCAGCGTTGCTGTTCCCGTCGGGCTCAGAGTGAGCATGCTTGCTCCGCTGATGCCGTCCAGGAAGTCAATGTCAGCACCCGACAACTCACTATCATCATCGAGAACAACATTACTGTTGTAGGTTTGTGTGCCACCGGTCGTTGTGATGAAACCGAGAGCTCCCAATGCCATGCGGATCTCGGCACCAATCGTTGAGGTTCCCGTTACGTCCAGATTGCCACTGCCAGCCAGATTGATTTGACCGACTGAACCCAGGTTGACACCATCGCTATTTCCGAGTGTGCCACCTGTGCCTTCAATCGTGACTGAAGCGGTACCGTCGGTAGAGATTTGCGATGCTGAAATCGTGACTCCGCGATCTGCACTGGTGGTTCCAGTCAGCAAGATATTTCCATCGGTAGATCTAATATGAGCCAGCGAGTCGAAGTCGATACCATCATCTGGCTCGAACCCGTTCATAGCATCCATGTCATTGACACCGGTTCCTGTGATCGTGATCGTCGCAGCTAATGCGCCTGTTCCTGTTGATTCGATAATCGCACCATACTGAATATTGACGCCATCATCGTCTTCGCTGCTGCCGGTGATTGAAATATTTCCATCAACAGAACTGATGTGTGCACCATCACTAATCTCGACCCCGTCGTCCCCATCGGCTGTTGATGTCCCTTGAATCGTGATGGTAGCAGCATTTACTCCAGTACCAGTCGATTTGACTACGGCGTCGTATTCGATCACGACACTGTTGTCTTTTGTGCTGCTACCGGTAATGGTGATGTTCCCGCTGATAGAACTGACTTCTGTATCTGTTCCGTAGAGCCAGACACCATTGCTGTATTCTCCTTCATAGGAATAGGTGCTGGTTGTCGTTCCCATGATTGAGATTTTAGCGGCGTTGCTGTCAGTTCCCGTCGATTTAACTTTCGCTCCGTATCCAATGTAAATGCCGTTGTAGCCATCTGAGTTCCCGGAAAGCGAAATGTCACCGCTGATGGAACTGATCGTCGTATTTGCTCCTTCGATGTAGATGCCATCGAAACCTGTGCCCGTCGTTCCACTGATTGTGATTTTGGCAGCAGTTGTATCGGTACCTGTTGAATTTATCGCTGCTCCATTTTGAATCGAAACACCATCGTAGTAGGTTGAATTTCCAGTAATGGTAATATCGCCACTGATA
>JAGQQT010000486.1 GCA_020426065.1 Planctomycetaceae bacterium
GTCTCGCTCGAACCCTACAATCCTACGTGCTTCCAAAAGAAACTGACTGGCCGATGATTCGAATTCACATCGTCTTGAGCACCGTTCTTACAGTCTTATGCGGTGGTTTGACGGCTTCTGCCCAGATGCATGAGCCGAATTTTGCGCCTGCCCAGCAGGGGGTGATTCAATCGCCGAAAATTGTGGCTAAATCCACCCAACCAGCCAGCACACAACTGCAGGGCCTGCTCGATGAAGCGATTGAGATTTCCAGCCGCCGTTACCTGGTTGCCAATGAGCATTCTCCCTGGCAGATTTATCATGGGCTCAATGCGTTCCGTCGGGACTTTCTGGTTGAATATGAAGGCCGACTGATTCCGGCCATGGACTGGCTGTCTGAATCCAATCCCCATTTTCGAGGCCTCCCCTGGTTTGAAAAAACCGTGCATGGTGGCCGGGCTCATCGGTATACCGAACCGTATCACTTTGAAGGGCATCCCAATCAGTCACTGGCCCTGATGGTCATGAGCAACCTGCCTCGGGAGCATACTTTCGAAACTTCCGACGGCCCGATCACCGTCAATGACATCATCAACAATGCCAAGGTGACTTTGGATCCACGGGAAGAACTGACCTGGACACTCTGGTTTCTGACTCACTATCTCGATTCGGATGAAGTCTGGATGACCAGCCAGGGACAGACGTGGAGTATTGAGAAACTGGTCGAAGACCAGATCCAGACCAAAGTGACAGGTGCGGCGTGTGGTGGAACTCACAATCTGTATGCATTGTCGGTTTCCCGGAACAATCACATCCGCCGGGGTGGTCAGATGCGGGGCGTGTGGATTCAGGCGGATCAGAAGATCAAGCGTTATCTGACTGCAGCCCGTTCTTTGCAGCGTCCAGATGGGTCCTTCCCCACCAGTTACTTTCGGGGTTATGGTTCCCCCAAAACCTTCAGTGAAAAGATCGCTTCGAGCGGCCATATGATGGAATGGATTGTGGTGGCTGCAGATCAGAAACAGCTGAACGATCCCTGGATTGAAAAAGGGATTCGCTACCTGTGCGACTGCCTGATCCGCTACCGAGATGAACCGGCAGAATGCGGACCACTCTATCATGCTGTCAGTGCAGTCATGTTGTATCGGGAACGATTGAATGGAGTTGCCTGGCCATCTCCAGATGATCAGGTCACTCCCCAGCAGATCAAACGCTCAATTGCCAATGCCCGGGAGAATTCCGGATTTCAGCCACCCAGTCCAAAGAAGGAAGAAGTCCAAATCGAGACGATTCCCCGGACCGCTGAGTTGACTGAAGAACTTGAAATGATTGCTCCAGAGGGCACGGATGAACTGAGCCAGCAGTCCCAGGATGGCAAACTTTCGATCGGTGTTGAAGAACAGCCATCGCGAACGAAACCAACCAAGACAGTGGAAGTTCTGGATGCTCCCGAGGAGGGAGATTCGGTTACCCGCTGATCAATCTGGATTCTGACCTTCAGCAAAGGCCTCGTCTGCTACTGGCAGACGGGGTCTTTTTTAATGCCTGTTTTTGATGGTAAACTGGAGGACCCTGATAGATAAAAGTTTACCGAAATCAGGGAAACTTTGTTCGCTGGAGTTGAAATGTAATCTGCCATTCGTACTAATGAATTCTTCACATTTGCCTGTTCTTTTGAAGATCAGGCGATCTCCACCGCAAAGAATGGATGGGCCATTCCCGTTTGCTGGTGGAACAGTGGGTCCAAGTGAAACATCAGAGAGGAATATTTCATGAGTTTCAATCAACTGTCCAAAATCGGCGTGGCCGTGTTGTTCGGATTTACCCTCACCCTGTCCATGGTTGGCTGTGAGCCTGCCAGCGAGCCAGCACCAGCTCCAGCACCAGCTGGCGGTGGAGACGGTGGCGGTGAAGCTCCTTCAAGCGGTTCCGCTGCTCCGTAATCTAATGACGGGAAGCGGTTCCCTGTCTTCATGCACAACCAAAGTGTTGTAATGCAGGCAGGAAACGAGATGATCTGATATGATCAAGGCTGTGTTCTACCAGGGACACAGCCTTTTTTGATGGAGTAGCGTCGATGACTCGAGTCTCTGTTTCGTCTGTAATCCTGTTCTGTCTGCTGCTCCAATCCGGTTTCTGTCGCGAACTTGCTGCTGCAGAACCGATGTCGTGGGCCAGTCCATGGGGGCCGGAATACAACGGAATCTCGCGGGAACGCAACATCCCCCTGAAATGGGATGAGGACTCGGTTGATGTTGATAGTCAACGGCAGGAAATGTGGGAAATTACTGAGGTTTCTCTGTTCCATCCCCCACTGGCATACAACAACAAACTCTATCTGCTTTACCGGGAAAGTATTCCGGACCCCTATGAACCCCAGGTCTCGGGACCGGTTACTCTTTCTGCCTGGGATATCAGCCAGGTCGATGCGGAAGAAGTCTTCCGCAAACAAATTGTGCTGGCCCCCAATGAACCAATGCCCCAGATTGTGGGAGACTCTCCCTGGCGACAACTGTTTGTGCTCAAGGCAGATGGAGAGTTACGGGCTTATGACTCGGACCTGGGTTATGAATTCTGGACAAGACCAGTCACCGATGTATTGCCGGCAGAATTCCGAGTTCTTGAAATCACCAGTCCACTGATCTTTGATTACCTGATCATCACGGTCATGACCTGCGAAGATGCCCAGGGGAAGTCATTTCAATTCACAGTGGCACGGGATCGCCGGAATGGCCTCCCCCTCTGGCAACATCGTTCTCCATTCACGGCGCCTGGATCACCTTTGCAAATGCCAGGAATTTGCAACTTCGAACATCAGGTTGCACTGGCGATGGGGAGCGGGGAGCAGGGTAGGCTGCAGCTGCTGCAGATCCGAACAGGAAAATCGATTGCACAGTGTCAGGTTGCCGGCGGAGGGACACTGCAGCAGATCCGGGCAGATCACAACCGGTTACTGGCGTTGAGTAAAAGTCCCCTGACCGAGGGAGGTTTTGAGTGGCAACTCTCCTACTGGGATTTGGAGACCGTCGATCAGATGACGATGGCTCCCACTCTAAGCTGGTCGATGGGTAAAAGTGAAACTGCTGCCTGCCTGCTGAGAAAAGATCAGGCGTTTGTGGCGGGGCCAGAGGGAAAACTGCACTGTTTCCGAGCTGATCAGCAGGCTGCGCAGGCTCAGGGAACTCTCAATCGATCCGGTCCCTACTTCCTGCAGTGGGTGGATGATCAACTCCTCGTGACCTCTGCCCTGGGGGAGTGGCAGGTCTGGAAATGCCAGGAGGAAGGGTGCGAGCGGATTTATGATAAACCCAGTGATCAGGGATATGTCGGACCGGTCGCAATTGTGAAGCAGCGGATCTTTATTGGTCAGAACACTCGTCTCCTCGTGCGTGGCCGAATGAATACGGATGATGCCCGATCAGACCTGATGATTCCTCTGGAGGATCTTGCTCAGGAAACGGAATCGGATCTGTCGGGAGAAATCCAGCTGCTACCTGCAGCAGTAAACTTGAATGCTGGACGCAAACAGAACTTTCAGCTCCTGCAGTTCAATGACCGGGGAGCATACTTGAACTCCCTTGAGCCTGCTGCCGTGAAGTGGACCTGGAATGGACCGGGGACGTTTGATGCGGAAACCGGTGAACTGCAAATGCCCGAAGAGAACC
>JAGQQT010000487.1 GCA_020426065.1 Planctomycetaceae bacterium
GGATTCCCGAAGTCTCCCGCCGGGAAACCTATGTCGCGATGGAAGCGTACATTGACAACTGGCGCTGGGAAGGAGTTCCGTTTTACATGCGGACCGGAAAACGGATGCCTGCCCGAGGCACTGAAATCGCCGTCAAGTTCAAGCTCCCGCCGCTCAACCTGTTCAGCACCGTGGAATGCGAAGGGGACATGTGCGCCCTGGTGGAAGCACGGCCCAATACACTCGTCTTCCGCATCCAGCCTTACGAGGGGATCATGCTGCAATGTTCCACCAAGCGGCCCGGCATGCAGTACCAGATTCATCCGATCACGATGGACTTTGCTTACGATGAAGCGTTTGAGTCTGGCCTGCCCGAAGCATACGAGCGGCTTCTGCTCGATGTCATGCGTGGGGACTCAACTCTGTTTACCCGCAGCGATGAACTGGAAGCGGCCTGGCGTTTTGTGACACCCGTTCTGAAAGCCTGGGAATCCCGCAATAAGGATCCGGAATTCTATCCCGCAGGCAGCTGGGGACCGGCCGCGGCCGATCGGCTCCTCACTCGCACCGGTCGGGAATGGCGGAAGCCGAGCTTCAAAAAACAGGTACTGCCCAATTCTTCTCATTGATAAGACCTCCCCTTTTTCTGGAAAATACCATGAACGACCTCCGCCTGATGCCTGCCCTCTCCCGACGCTCCTGGCTGCTCACCACCGCTGCAGCGGCAACTACCTGCCTGGGCGGGAAAGCCTTCGCGATTGATCCGTTCCCCAGAAAATCACCCGGTACACTCAAGTTGAGTCTGGCGGCCTATTCATTCCGCAATGAACTGACCGGCAAGGGAGATACGCCCCCTGCCATGACCTTGTTCGACCTGGTCGACTTCTGCCGGGAACATCATGTGCCGGGCGTGGAACTGACCTCCTATTATTTCCCGAAGGGATTTGATGACCACTACCTGATGCAACTCAAGCAGCATTGCCACGTGCAGGGGATCAGCATTTCCGGGGGAGCGATCCGCAACGATTTCTGTGTCGGTGATGACCGCCGTCAGTCAGAAATCGATCAGGTGGCCGAATGGATTCGGACCTATGCCAAGCTGGGTGCTCCAGCCATCCGCATTTTTGCCGGAAATGTCGCCAAGGGATCCACTCCCGAAGAAGCAATCGCCCGCTGCGCAGCGGCTTGCCAGGAAGCCTGCAAGGTGGCTGAGGAATACGGCGTGTTTCTGGCCCTGGAAAATCACGGCGGCATCACTGCCAAACCGGAAGACCTGGTCGACATTGTCAGCCGGGTTGATTCCCCCTGGTTCGGCATCAACTTTGACTCCGGCAACTTCCGGAACTTCGAAGACACTTACGCTGAACTGGCCAAGATCGCTCCTTACGCCGTCAACGCTCAGGTCAAAGTGGAAATCGTCCAGAACGACAAAAAGGTTCTGGCCGACCTCCCCTCTATTATCAACGTCCTCAAGCAGGCCAACTACGGCGGCTGGGTCGCCCTGGAATACGAAGCAGCCGAACCCGCCCTGGAAGCCATCCCCGGCTGGCTGGAAAAACTCCGCCCCCTGCTGTAAGCCAGCTACAACAAAGGTGCCATGCCCCGTAAGTCGGAGGCCGGGTGAGCGAAGCTTAACCCGGCATTCGATCGGATGACCATTTGCTGGGGCACGCCTGCGGCTATCCCACACTACCGGCTGAGGACAACTTCACCCTCCCGGAAGGGATTGGTATCTACACAACTTGCAACTGATTCTAAACCCAGTGGTTTCAGCGAAAAGGGTAGCCCCGATAGCTCTCAGCTATCGGGGTCGACGAAGTCAACAAGCCGTACTCATTGAGAGATTTGCTTACCGTTTAGAACGGCTGCGCCGCCCCGAAAGTATCTTGCGGGGCCACCCTTCAGGTGTTTTAATTCCAATTCGATTTGTGTAGATACCAATGCCCGGAAGGAGGGTGAATCAACAGCGGATTCAATGCACAAGTAGGGCCGGTGTTCTACCGGCCAGGATTCACGTTTTGCGTTGACACGCTTCAATAAAGCGGATCGCATCACCAACAGTTCGAATCCGTGCATACTGATCATCGGAAATCGAGAGGTCGCATTCTGTTTCGAGTTCCATGATGAGTTCTACGACTTCGAGTGAATCTGCGCCAAGTTCGTCGAACGCAGCCTCTGGCGTGATCTGATCAAACGGGACGTCAAACTCATTCGACAAACGATTCTGGAAGTCGGAGAGCAATCGGGCTGAGAGCCAGAGCAGATGACCACAACTTGGACAGGGTGCATCCCCCGCCGGATCTGAGAATTCAATCTCATTGAGCGCGCCACACAAGGGGCAATGGCCTGGAAAGCCTTCCGGAGTCCGGGATGAAACATTCATGTTGGGGCGACTTATTCTGCACAAGCAGGGCCGGTTTCCAACCGGACCTGCTTCACTCATCGAGTAGATTTTTCAGTGCATATTTTATCTCAAATCCGGCGAACAACCAGGGAAGAGATTGGAGCTTGTCAGCATCAGAATCAGCCAAATCGACTGACAAAACAATACGATCGCAATGATAGAAGCCAACACAAACATCGATAACGTGACAATCAAGTTGTTGCAGATGGATTCGCAACTTTTCGGTGTAGGATTTGGCGGCCGCAGCGAATTCATGGCTTTGCGATGGGTGACGCCCCAATTTAAATAGTTCTTGTTCAGCGTTTGAGAGCGTTTTGATGTGTTTGTCGAACAAGTGACGACGTAGTTCGCCGTATTGGGTGAGGTACTTGTCGCGTTCTGCCAGATCTGGGTGATGGATGAAGTCTAAGGGGACGTTCTCACCGGCAATCCAACCGGAAATGGAGTCGTAACGAAGATGTCGTTTCGCTTTTGTGAACGGCCACATTTTTAGAACGCCGTGTTCTGTTAAGTAATAATCTATGTTTCAGCGGCATCGCTTGCCGGAAAAAATATTCTCACGCAAAGACGCCAAGATGTTTTTGGGACGAGTCCCGAATTATTTCCTAGGCGGCTTGGTGGCTTGGTGTGAGATTCTTAATAGTCTGATCGGTTCTCCACCAAGGATATTTCACTGGCAGAACGTATAACCATTTGCCCAAACTTGGGCCATGCGTTTCACTCCTGACTCTGCCACCGGGCTGCATCTATCGATCAGTGTCCGGTGCCACGGCTCTGTGAGCCGTGCAAGTCGCGAGGCCCTGACTAAACCACTTCGGTTGTTGACTGAACCTGTCCACCTCTGGAAAATTGAGTGGAGCGAACAACGTCACCAAAAACCTCGTCACGGCTCACAGAGCCGTGGCACAGAATATCGTTGAGTGCGAATAACCGGTTCGAGCCGAACCCACCGCTGTTGACTTGGGTAGCCTTTCGAAAAATGGTATCTTCGAGGCAGGATCGGGCATTACCCGGGGTTATTTTCCTGGGTGTCAATGGAATCGGTTGACCTGGGCTCGAATCCGTTCAGCGTATTGTTGTCACGGAGCAGAAGTGGAGACGTGACCAATGGCAGCTCACACGTCAGCGAATGAATTCGACGTCATCGTGATCGGGTCGGGGATTGGCGGGATGTCGGCGGCCGCTGCGCTTTCCCGAGTGGGGCATCAGGTTCTGCTGCTTGAGCAGGCGCCGGCGATTGGTG
>JAGQQT010000488.1 GCA_020426065.1 Planctomycetaceae bacterium
CGCTCCAGTCGGGAAACCACGGTCGTTTTCCCGGAACCACTGGGGCCGGAAATGACGACAATCTGAAATCCACTTGTTGAATCAGACGGTTGATTCACTGAACAAATCCTTGCAACCAGAAAGACGCTGAGCGTTTTTTCTCTCTTGATGGTGCTGACTGCCACGCACTCAAGCGGCATCTTACCGAAAGTTACTTTCGGATGCGAATCTCCGGAGAATTACTCGATATTCTGAACAATTTCCCGGATCTTTTCGATGGTGGCTTTGGTTTCCACCACACGATGGGAAATGGTCACATCGTTTGCCTTGGAGCCGATGGTATTGGTTTCACGAAACATTTCCTGGCAGAGAAAGTCCAGCTTTCTGCCGGTTGGCTTTTGATCCTGCATAAAATCAGAAAACTGCTGCAGGTGACTGTGCAGCCGGGTGATTTCCTCGGTGATATCACAGCGGTCGGAAAAAATGCAGATTTAACGCAGAATATCGTTGGTTTCAACCTGCACACCCTGTTCAGACAACCACTCATTCACACGATCTTTCAGCTTGGTGCGATAATTATCCAGCACCTGTGGAGATCGCTCCTGAATCTCTTTGACTGAGCGGGAGATTTCTTCGCAGTGGCTTTGCAGAGCCAGCTGCATGGCGTGGCCTTCTGTCTGACGAAAGCCGTGAAGATTCTCCAGTGCTTCTTTCAACGCAACTTCAAATACTTTCCATTCGGCATCGCCATCATCATCCAGCGAGGCGGTCTGATCGCCAACTACACCTGGAAGATTCAGGAAATCGGAGAGTCGATCAGGTGGTTCCAGGTGAAACTTGTTGGCAAAGTTTCGAGCCTGACCAATGTACTGTCCCAGCGTGTCTTCGTTGATTTCGTAAGGGCTGACCTGCTGGACCCAGGTAAGCTGGGTGTGAATGCTGATCGTCCCCCGTTCCAGATAATTCCGGACGAGCCGATCAATCTCGGATTCCCGTCCATTGAGGGCATCCGGCAGACGCAGGTTGAGCTTGAGAAACTTATTATTGACCGCTCGTACTTCGACAGTGGCCTGAATCTGGTCGTCCTGATGACGAGCCCGTCCGATGCCAGTCATGCTCAGAATCAATGTTGCTCTCCCGTTTGCTCAGGCCCTTAGCCCAAAACATCCACCAGAATCACCACTCAGCTCTGGATGACCAGACCGAGATGATCAGTCTGATGCAAATAGCGAAAGGTGTTTCAGAACCCCCCAAAATCCAGTCTCAAAACGAGTTGGACACGTCAGGAACTGGTTCCGGCGGGTTCGGCAGTTGACGTTCCAGCCGGTTGAGGTGGAGCAGCAGTACTCGATGTCCCCGCTGGTGGTGTCAGGATTGGAACTGGTGGAGTTGTTCCAGAGGAGACCGGAGACTCTGAAGTTCCAGCTGGTGTCGAGGTTCCTTCCGGAGCAGTGCCCTCACCAGGAAATACTTCAGCCTCTCCCATGGCCGGGCGATCATTTGCCCCTTCCTCTTCTTCAGAGGGAGGCGTTTTCAGACTGGGAGTGGCATTTTCGCCACCCTGATAGCTCAGATTCTGGGATGAGCTGAGCACACGGATGCTGATTCCGGCTGCCAGAACCCAAACCAAAGCCAGTCCCACTGTGATTTTGGTGAAGACGTCCCCTGCCTTGGTTCCGAAGGCACTCTGGCCCCCTGCACCACCCAGTGCACCGGCCAGTCCACCCCCTCGACCACGTTGTAACAGCACAATGACAATCAGCAGAAAGCTGAGGAACGCCACGAGCAACAGCATCACGTATCCGAACACGCGGACAAACTCCTTTGTTTAACGATCCATCTTGGATCGCAGGTTGAGTCAATCAGTTGTCTGCAGATCCAGACTGCAGGGGATTTCACCTTGAAAGAGCATAGATGAACGGTTTGTTCAGCTCAACAGGACGCCCAATCCCCTCATCCTCGCCAGAAATCTGCAGAAGTTCAGTGGGAACGATAGTTTTCGACTCCACTTCTGTCGAGTCAGATTGCCCTTTCTTGAGCTGCGTCCTGCTAAAAACGGCTTGATCGGGCAGTCAGAAGTGCCTCCAATACCATTTAGGATTTGTCGGCAGACAGGCCAGCATCAATGATCGGACCAAAATTGTCGACCGTCAGGCTGGCTCCACCCACCAGGGCTCCATCCACGTTTGGCTGGCCCAGCAGTTCAGCGGCATTGGATGGCTTTACACTTCCGCCGTAGAGGATTCGCATGGAGTTGGCGGCGTCTTCATCATAATTCTCTGCCAGCCAGCCACGAATGTGAGCGTGGGCGTCATCCGCCATATCGGGAGTGGCCGTTTTTCCAGTGCCAATGGCCCAGACAGGCTCGTAAGCGATAATCACGTTGCTGAGGTCAGCAGCAGAAACCTCGGCCAGACCTCCAGCCATCTGCCGATCGAGCACTTCATCCGTCTGGGAAGCTTCACGCTCCTCGAGCAGTTCGCCTACGCAGAGGATGACTCCCAAACCCTTGGAAAGAGCCAGTCGGGTTTTCTGGTTGATGAACGAGTCGGTTTCTTTCAGGATGTGACGACGCTCGCTGTGGCCCAGGATCACCCACTGACAACCAACATCCTGCAGCATGCCGACAGAGACTTCGCCGGTGTATGCCCCCTCCGCTTCGGAGGAGCAGTTCTGGGCTCCCAACTGAATGCCGGAACTTCCCAGTGTTTCCCGAACAGCTTCCAGATAAGGAAACGGAGGAGCAACCAGCACATCGGCAGTCAGATTCTTGCCTGCCACATGGCTGGCCAGTCCGGCAGCCAGGGCCGTTCCGGAACTGCGATCCGTATTCATTTTCCAGTTTCCAGCAATCATCATCCGTCGCATTGAATTTCTCATCCTTCCGGAAGAATGTCTTCTTCCCGCTTTTGAATTATTGAGTGGTGGGTCAAGACCACAAACAGATCAGGCACCCACCTGACTTCCCCAGAGTGGTTGAGCACGACCACAATCTATTACCCAGTTGGATCTGGCCGGTTGGAAACCGGCCCTACTCTTGAACTCAGTTTTATTTGGAAGTACCCGGTTCTGCGATTTTCATCCCCATCAAATCTGCCATTTTCTTCATGCGATTCATGACTTCATCGTACTGAGCGGGCAGCAGGGCCTGAGGTCCGTCGCTCTTGGCAATTTCCGGATTGCAGTGCACTTCAATATGCACACCGTCTGCTCCGGCGGCAATGGATGCCAGCGACATGGCTGGAATAAGATCGGGTCGTCCGGTCGCATGCGACGGGTCGACAATGATTGGCAGGTGCGTCAATCCTTTCACGTTTGGCACGAGGGCCAGATCAAGCAGGTTTCTGGTGGAGGAATCAAAACTACGAATCCCTCGCTCACACAGAATGACCTTCTTGTTACCATGGGCCATGATGTATTCGGCCGACATCAGCAGATCCACCACCGTGGCACTCATCCCCCGCTTGAGCAGCACAGGGCGATTCGTGGCTCCGACTTCTTTCAGGAGGTTGAAGTTCTGCATGTTGCGGGCACCGATCTGGAAGATATCGGTGTAGCGGTCAATCAGATCCACCTGTCGGGGATCCATGACTTCGGTGACCACCGGCATCTGCAGATCGCGTCCCACTTCCTGCA
>JAGQQT010000489.1 GCA_020426065.1 Planctomycetaceae bacterium
AAGATCGTACAGACTGGCCAGATAAGCAGGCAGCCCGGGTGGAATTTTCGGTTTTTGGTGTGACCGTTCCACTTCCGGAGGCGGCCCCATAATCGTGGCTTCCGCATTCGGCAGGTAGAATTCCGGACTGTCGATAAAATCGAGAGAAACTTCAAAAATTCTTGCGGCTCGCACCTCATTGATAATGCGGTGAATACTCGATCGAGTCCGGCAGTACTGTTTTGCCAGAACTTCAACCGATGTTCCCCGGTTATGCTGATGCCAGATTTCGCGCCGGGCATCGTCGTCTAACGGACCACGCGCGTGTGGAAACACCGCCAGTTCCGGGTAATCCCGGTCATGGTGCTTCAGGGTATAACGGATCGTTTCGGTGGAACGCCCCATTCTCCTGGCCAGCTTCTGGCTGATTTCGGAAAGACAGGCCCCCTGTGCGGCCAGTCGGCGTGCAGAGTCCACGATTTCAAGACGTTCCTGGGCTGTCAGCTGGGTAAACCGTGTGCTGCGTCGAATTTCGCTGGCATTGGCTTTCACGAACCGATCCACATTCGACTTCAGAAACACAACCCGTTTTCGGGCACCGATGCGGACCTTCCGGCCGACCAGTCCCCGCTGCCGCCAGCGATCAACGGTTTTGGTAGAAACCTGAAACCGCTCGCTCAGATCTGAGACAGTCAGAACATCCTCTTCCATCTCGTCCACATCCATGTCGACACTGTCGGTCAGATCCTCCACCAGACGGCACAGGTCATGGAGCGCATCTTTCCCGTCGACTTTCAGGTCGGGATAAAGACTCGATTCGTGTTCGGTAATCCGGGCACACAAATCGGAATAGCCGTACTGCTGATCGGTGTCGATCTCGGTCAACAGTTTTTCCACCCGATCAATCTGCTCGAGACGCACTTTCTTGGGCGCGTGTCGAACCAGCTGATCTTTCAGTTTTTTCATACCTGGGTTTGCGTAGGTTGCCATAATCACTCTCCGTCGAAATGTGCATCTTCATAATGCGCTTTCATGAGAGAAATCCGGTCATCCTGACCGGGGTTAACATTCCAATTTGTTCACGTGGCCCGTCGCAACATCTAATACGCACTTATGACGCATTCGGATTGAAAAAAGTTCGCATACGAAGCATTTTTCTGAAAATCACCCCTGCACAAACTAACACAAAAACAGAAAACGATCCATATCTCATTTATCCACAACGCTTTGCGACATCCAGAACTTCTATCAGAGTGCATAACGCAATTGGCTTCAATCAATATGGACTCCCTTCGGGATCAATTCTTACGCAAAAATCCTGCCAGCCGTGGGAGAATCGTCCGAAATCGTCAACTTCCTGATTGATCGGGCTCATTTCCTGCAGGATCTGTCAATCTCATTCCCGATTTTTGAGAAAGCAGAGCAATTGTGGAGAAAGTTACAAAAATTGATCTTTGCAAATTTTTCCCAACCTGATATCTCTCCCGATTCTGATTGACAGAAGCCAAGGATTTGGCGCCCCATGTTTTGATTTGCGCATTCGCACTCTCGTCGACGGGAAGGGAATCCCATGCAAGGTGCAGCTTGGAAGCTGACCGCGTTAGCAGCCAGTCTGGCTGTCGGTTTCTTTGGACTGATGCAGGTTCAGCAGAAACTCTCTCCAAAGCCGGAACAGCTCTTTTCCGAGGACGACTCCTCTCTCATGCCTGATGAAGAGTCCACCGAATCCCGGATGTTCGGCAAGGATGACTTTGCGGTCAATGAACAGCAGAACGAACCACGGGAAGACCCGTTTTTCCGGGCTGAGCCAGTAAATGGATCGAATCCCCAACCTGTCAAAGACGGATTTGTGCCGGTCACGCAGCGGAAAGAAACCGCTGCTGATCCCTTTGAAAATCGCACCACCGCTCAGCACGCGCCTCAACCAACTCCCGAAAACGATCCGTTTGCAGGTTATCAGCCCCCCGCACAGGAAGTGGTAGATCAGTTCCAGAACCGGGTTCAGCAGGCCAATGCCCAGGTTCAGACTGCCATGAACGAAACGGCTCAGCAGGGTGAACAACTCGTCGACGACTGGCAGGGAAAAATCCTGCAGACCGCTAACGAAGTCCGGGAAGATTTGAACAAAGTCCGGAATGCATTCGACCCGTTTACCGCGCAGGCCGAACCGCCTCAGAATGATGGTCCGGCTGAACAGGAACGTCCGGATGGACCTTTCCCGGTCATCAATCCTGCCGTCGAAATGCAACCACCCCAGCAGATTCCTCAGATTGAACTGACCCTGAACAGCAAGCGGACTCCCCGTCCAGGCTCTGCTCCGACTCCCAAAAGTGATGCTCCAGCACCATTCTTTGCGAATGAGACAGAAGCCAAGCCGATTCAGATCACACCGGCACCGGCAATGGATGAAACTCCGGCTGCTGATCCATTTACCACTACTGCTGATCTGCCTCAGGTCACTCCACAACCAGCAGCAGTCAAACCAGTAGCCAGCAGTGAGGCCCAGCCTGCTGCACTCCAGTTGACTCCACCAGCAACTTCCAACACTCCGGCACCGGCACCAGAGGTACAACCGGAAACAAACACCCCGGCTCCAGCGAGCGGCAATCCGTTCTTCCCGGAGTTTTCCAATACGACTCCCCAGGAGATGAAGGAAAACCAGGATGAACCCTATCGACTGGTCCCGCAGTTCAATAACGCTCAACCTGAATCAACTCCTGCTCCGGAACCGGCAACCAATACCGAACCGGCTCCGTTTGCTTTGACTCCACCTGACAACGCCCCGGTTATGGAATCCGAACCAGCAAATCCGTTTTCCGCCTCTGAGCCGATTCAGCCAGAGGAAGCTCTACCGGTCATCGAACCACAACCAATACCTCAAGTACAACCTGAACCTACTCCTGCTCCAGCCAATCCGGCTCCACCTTTTTCATTCAGTCCGACACCAGAACCGGAACCAACACCGGCTCCTGCCCCATTCCAGCTTCAGCCGGAACCTGCTCCCTCTCCTGGAACGGCCCGCATTCAGATAACACCTGCACCTCTGAAAGTTGAAGAAAACAACGCTCCCACGGATGAAATGCTGATTGGATCGGCTCGCGTGGAACACGAAGCGACCGAAACGGCCATGCAGCCCAAGGTCGTGCTCAATAAATCCGCTCCGGATAATGCGGTCCTGGGACAACCCCTGATCTATTCCATTGAAATTGAAAACACTGGTGATGTTGCGGTGAAGGAAGTCCGCGTGGAAGACAAATTTCCCGCCGGAACCCGCCTGACCGGGACCATTCCCCGTGCCGAACTGGTGGAGAAAACGCTCGTCTGGAAGTTTGATGAACTCAAACCTTCTGAACGGAAAAAGATCCTGGTCCGTGTCGTTCCAATTGAATCCGGAAAAGTGGGATCCGTCTCGACTGTAAGTTACAAATCGGTTGTGACCACTCAAACCATGGTCACCGCTCCCAAACTCGAACTGACACTGCTCTCCACAAATGAAGTTGCCATTGGCGAGCCGGTAGAAGTTAAATTCGTCGTTAAAAACAGCGGAGCCGGAGTCGCTTCCGATGTCATTCTGCGAAACCTGATTTCCAAAGGACTTGAGCATCCAGCGGGTGCGGATCTCGAATACGAAATC
>JAGQQT010000048.1 GCA_020426065.1 Planctomycetaceae bacterium
CGATCAGTCTCAACTCCAGGATGTGCGTGAAGAAATGCTGGACCGCTTCGGGCCGCTTCCTGCGCCGGTGGATACGCTACTGCTCCTGAAAGAATTACAACTGCTGGCTCGCGAGATCAAACTGGATTCCATCCGGATCGAAGGGCAGTTTTTTGTGCTCACCGGGAAGTCCGCTCGCAATATGAAGCTCCTTAACCGACTTTCTCCACACGACTTACGTCTCGTAGACAAGCACAATATTTACGTGCCCATTCCGACGGAAGGCAGCTTTGATACCCCCGAAGGGCAAACCTTGCTGCTGCTGTTCCTGAAATCCGTGTTGCAGGATCGCTGAGATATCGCGATAACACCGCTCCCTTCCCATGCCAATCTCCTCGGCACGAATGCGTTCAGTGGTAATACGTCGGAGAGAATGGTCCCTTCAGATGCTTTCTCTCATAGTGGTTTAATATGTCAATGGACCCCGAAATGGCTGGTCTGCGGAAATTAATTCGGATACGTCATGCCGGAAAGCGGTTTTGTTCACCGCTGCGCCGCCTGACTGCTCACCGAAGAACGCCTTCGCAACTGCTGGAACAGAGTGCTCTGTGGGCTCAGACAGGCTGCAAGATTCTGGGAGTTGCCTCCCTGGCAGCGGTGTTGGGATGTCAGCAGATTTCCGAACATTTCAACCGGGTTCGTCCCAACAATCCTGTGGTGGGGCCACCGCCTCCCCGCATCTCACTGGAGGATTCACCCAGCTCGCTGGAGCAGAGTCCCCAGTTGGCTATGGCTTCCGGTTCCCGCACGGGAGAAATTATTCCCATCTCCCAGGTGGTTGGCAGCAGCAGTGAACCAATTGAAGATTCCACTGTGGTTGCAGTGGTCAACAGCAATCAGATTCTGGCTTCCGATATTTTTTCGGCCTACTCCCGCCAGCTGATCGCCATGAAAGACAAGATGCCGGAAGATCAGTTCGCGATCGCGAAAATCGAACTTCTGAAACGGGATCTGCCCGATCATATCGAACGAACATTGCTCTCCCACGCTCTCAAAACATCGCTCAAACAGGAGCAGATCGAAAAGCTGGACAGCGTGCTGGATCAGGCGTTTGAGGAACATGTGCGCAAGCTGCTGGTGAAAACCGGAACCACCTCTGCTCTCGAACTGGATGAGAAACTCAAATCAGAAGGAACTTCGCTGGACGATCTGCGAAAGACCTTCGGGAAACATCAGCTGGCCATGCAATATCTGTCCCAGCATACTGAAGTGCAGGCAGAAATCGGTCGGGTTGAACTGCTGGAATACTACAACGCTCATCGGGCAGATTACTCCCATCCCACACGCGTCAAATGGCAGGAACTGCGAGTCAGTTTCGCCAAACATGGTGGACGGACAGAAGCCCTGGCAGAATTGAACAAGGCCGTGGCTGATCTGCAGGCGGGCAAAACATTTTTTGAAGTGGCCCAGAAATACTCTGATGGTCCTACCGCTTCCAATGGGGGAGAATGGGAATGGACCACACAGGGGAGTCTGGCTGATGAGCAGGTTGATGAAACCCTGTTTTCACTCCCTCTCAATGGCATCAGTCGGATTCTGGAATCCAAAGATGATTTCCGTGTGCTGCGGATCACTGCCCGAGAAGATGCCCACATCACTCGGTTTGAAGAACTGCAGCTGGAAATTCGCGGCAAAATCATGGCCGACCTGAGAAAAGAGAAAACCAACCAGGTTGTCCAGGAACTGAAGCGGACCGCCACAATTGAAACCATTTTTGATCACGATCCGGAACTGGCCAAAGCCATGCGAGATTTCGGAGACTTCTAGAACCTGCTGGACTGTTCCGGTCAGGTAAACGGTGCGGGCTGCTGACCAGAAGTTGAGAACCGTTGAAAACAATTGTTAAGTTTTCCTCAATCCTGGCAGATTCAATAAACATTCAGCAGCAAATAAACGATAAAAAGACTAACGGATATTATTTCCGCCAATTCACTTCACTGATTCCCATCAAATCATCCCGGCAAACCATCACTCCAACTACATCACAACAGCGATGGCCAGCCGAAATCACTTGTAAATCCTGCAAGTAAAACCCTCCAGAAACATCATCGACAAGCCCTCTTGACGGTGACAAAACCCATCGGATACATCCCGTCCGAAACTATTCACAAATTCAACTACTCCCTTCCGTACAAGACAGGTTTCCAACGGAATTCTGACTTGTCACTAACCTTTCCGAGAGCGCAGCGACGTTGCGAATCGTCGTTGCCGTAATCTCACCTCATCGACCCCACTTCGCAAGAAGATCATCATGAAATCGAATGCTGAGAATTCGACCGGCCTGAAGGAGGATTGGAAATTGACCAGGGTCATTGGACTTATGGCATGTGGTGCTCTGGCGTCAGCCTCATTGTGGCTGTTCAATCTAAGCCAGGCCCAGGACCAACAACCATTCCCGGACTCACCGTGGGCACAAACAACGCCTGCTGAGTCCCCTGCCGAACCGGCTGCTGATCCAGCAGACCCGTTCGCTGGAGTTCCAGAAGGCTTCCAGCCAGTTGGCGAAAGCCCGGTCTCCGGACAGCAGACCGTGATTCGCAAGCGAGTCACGAATGAGCTTCAGCTCGCTGTTCAGGCTCGCGAGAATGGAAATCGCACTGAGGCGATCAGACGGGCAACAGCAGCCCGCGATCTGGCTCAGCGGTTCCAGGTCGCATTTGCCGAGGGCGAATTGACGCCGAACGATCTGCTGGCTCAACTGGAGAGCGCTGCTCCCCCGGTTGATCTGGCTGATCAGAAGCAGCGAAACGACTACGCTCGGACGCTGGTGAAATCGGCTCGTCAGGATCTCAAGAAAGGGGATATGGCCTCTGCACTGAAAAAGGCAGAGCAGGCCAAACGCCTCCAGGCGACCTTTGGTCCCTTTGATGATCGTCCTGAGCAGTTGCTGGCTGATATTGCTCATCTGAGTACACAGCCACAGGCCGATGCAATGCCTGAAAACATTGCTGCTCGTCCGTTCGACCAGGCAACTCCACTGTTTGGAGCAGAACCACCTGCTGTGCCGGGTGCAACGGCTCCAGCTGTCGCGATGAATTCGGCACCACAAGACGCGAAAGCACAATCTCAGCAGTTGCTTTCCGCCGCCGAACAGGCCATTCGTGAAGGTCGTTATGAAGATGCCCGCCGTCTGGCTACCCAGGCTGGCGAACTCCCGGTCGCATATAACCTGTTTGACAAGAATCCTGAACAGATCCTCGCCATGATTGAGCGGGAAACTGACACACGCATGATTGCTTCCCAGCAGCCTGTGCGGACTCAGGATCTGGCAGCTACTCCAGTCCCAACTCCTCAGGCTTCGAATGGATCGGAGCAGCGGGAAACGGCACTTGGACTGCTCAAGGAAGCTCGTCAGCTGCTCTCCCAGGGTGATGTGACGGCTGCCCGCCTCCGCGTTGCTCAGGCTCAGCAGTTCAATGTCGCCTACAGCATGTTTGATGAACGTCCTGAAATTCTGCTCTCAGAAATCGATGCCGTTCAGAAACAGCAGATGCTGGCTCAGAGTGGTGGAACCGCACCTGCGGCCAAGCCAATCATGCAGGCCAATTCCATTCCCAGCCAGGTGGCTGAGAACAGTGTCACACCAACTGCCAATCAGAATGTGGTTGTGAATGGTCAGGAAGCTTATCGGGAAGGTCTCGCTTACCTGCGAGAAGGACAGCGAGCAGCTGCCCGCCAGTCTTTCCAGATGGCCTTTGAAAATCAGTCAGATCTGACCGGTCAGCAGAAACAGCAGTTGCAGGACTTCCTGCGGGAACTGTCGATCGTTCACAGCGACAAAATCCAGATGGTGAACAACCAGGTTGCTGATGGTGATCTGGAAGAACCATCCAGCATTAACATTGTCCAGCGTCAGCAGGCGATCGAGTTTGATCGTGTGCGAAGCGAAACCTTCAATGCGATCTATGAAGCAGAACGTCTGCGGGAAACCGATTCCCAGAAAGCTCTGGAACTGATCGATCAGGCAATGACAACCCTGGCTGCAGCCAGCATCTCACCTGAGCAGACCGATTCCCTCACCGCTCGTCTGCGAAACTCGCGGAACTCGATTGAGAAGTATCGGGAACAGCGTGCTCCGCTGATCGAACTGCAGGCTCGGAATGAAGAAGTCCGCAGCCAGATCGAACAGGATCGCAAGCTGCAGATTCGCATCGAGCAGGATCTGTTCGAGATGACTGAAGAATTCAACCGTCTCATGCGGGAACGACGTTATCCGGAAGCAGAAGTGGTTGCCAAAAAGGCCAAGGAACTGGCTCCGGAAGAACCGGTGACCGAACTGATGGTCTGGAAAGCCCGCTTCGCCAAACGGAATGCAATCAACGATGACACTCGTGATCGCAAGGAAGAAAGTTTCTGGAGCCAGTTGAACGAAGTCGAACTGTCAGCCGTCAACCCGGTTGCTACCGATTCGATCGCCTATCCTGATCCCAAGGAATGGCGGGAACTGACCAAGAACCGCAAACAGTTTGGTGGACCAGATAACCGTGAGCGGACTCCGGAAGAACTCGAAATCATGGAGAGCCTCGGACAACCGATCTCCCTCCACTTCGACAACGAACCGCTCTCTGAAGTCTTCCGACAGATTGCGACCCTGGCAGACATCAACATCTGGACCGACGAACAAGGTCTGGAAGAAGTGGGTGCCAGCAGTAATACCCCAGTCACGATGCACATTGATGGCATCAAACTGCGATCAGCACTCAACCTGCTGCTCGAACCTTACGGGCTGGATTACAGCATCGACGATGACGTCCTGAAAGTGACCAGCAGCCTGCGTCTGCAGGGAGAACTAGTGCCTGTCGTGTACAACGTGGCCGACCTGGTTGTGCCACTGCCTGTGCTGGCTGGTCAGTTCTCACCGAATGCAGGAGTCATGGGCTCCACACCTCTGGGTGGATCCAACATGAGTTACCCCAGTGGACCTTTTGGAAGCTCTCTGTCACAGATCAGCGATCCTCTGGCCATGGCCGGCTCAGCCGGTGATGCCGATCCGCTGAGCACAGCTGGACGGGGTTCCCGTTACAACGATGCCGAGTTTGAAGCTCTGTCCGAACTGATCACCAGCGTGGTCCGTCCGGAAACCTGGGACAGCCTGGGTGGGAACGGAGTTGTCCGTGAGAATCCTTCCACACTGTCTCTGGTCATTCGTCAGACACAGGCTGTGCACAACGAGATCGCCGAGCTGCTCAAACAGCTGCGTCGTCTCCAGGACCTGCAGGTCACGATTGAAGTCCGGTTCATTACCGTGTCGGATCGATTCTTCGAACGAATCGGGATTGACTTCGACTTCAACGTGCAGGACACCGTGGGTGGACCAGATACAACCGCCAACGGAACTCCTCTGCCAGCCTTCGGTACAATTGATACGACCAACAGTGGCGGAACGACCGGTAATAATGGTAACAACAACAATAACAACAACCGTAACCAGAACCAGCAGGGACAACAGGGACAGCAGGGGATTGCTCAGAGCCTGTTCACCCAGAGTCCTGTCCTGAATCTGGTTAACCGAGACCGTTATCAGTCTGGTGGAACGATTGTCGGGATGAACTCTCCGAACAGCTTCAGCCAGGATCTGGATATCCCGTTCCGTCAAGGATCGTTCCAGGTTGGTGTGCCGGACTTCGGTAACTTCAACCCGGAAGTGGGAATTCAGGTCGGATTCGCAGTCCTGTCTGACATCGAAGCCTTCTTCTTCATCCAGGCAGCTCAATCCGACGAACGATCGAACATCCTGTTCGCTCCGAAAGTAACACTCTTCAACGGACAGCAGGCCACCGTGGCCGACCAGGTCTCACGACCCTTCGTGATCAGCCTGACCCCGTCTGTGAGTGTGTTCAACGTCGGCTTCCAGCCTCAGATTCAGTTCATCAACGAAGGTGTTAACCTCCAGGTGCTGGCTGTCATCTCAGCCGACCGACGCTATGTCCGCCTGTCTGTTCTGCCAACCTTTACCAACATTACTGATGTCCAGACCTTTACCTTCGCCGGTGGTGGCGGTGGACTGGGTGGTCAGCAGGGTGGTGGTCAGCAGGGTGGCTTCGGCGGCCAGGGTGGCGGATTCGGTGGTCAGGGTGGTGGATTCGGTGGTGGTGGCTTCGGTGGAGGCGGCGGTAACATCGGATTCGGTGGTATCGGTGGCTTCGGCGGTGGCCAGGGTGGTGGCGGCTTCGGTGGTCAGCAAGGTGGCGGCCAGCGAGGTGGTCAGCAAGGTCAGCAGGGCCAGCAAGGTGGTGCCTTCGGTGGTCAGTCCATCACAGTTCAGCAGCCTATCCAGGAACAGGTCTTTGTCTCGACAGTCGTCTCCGTGCCTGATGGTGGAACCGTCCTCCTGGGTGGTGTGAAGCGATTGCGAGAAGGCCGAAACATGGCTGGTGTGCCTATCCTCAACAAGATTCCTTATGTCAGCCGATTGTTCAAGAACTCGGGTGTCGGACGGGAAACAGAAAGCCTCATGCTGATGGTGACTCCTCGAATCATCATCCAGGAAGAGGAAGAACAACTGCTCGGAATTGAACTCGAATAGTTAGCAATTTGCTGATGAGTCAATTCGGAATCAGGGTCGGGAATCGTCGCAACGAATGGGCATCGTTGCGGCGATTTCTTTTTTTTGCGCTGAGCAACGCACCGCTAATTATTCTCAGCGGAATACCGCAGAGTAATTGCTATCTGAACTCGGGCACCTGCTTCCTCAACAGTTTCCCTGACCGATTGTTGAAGTCTGGTCGGGATTTCTCATAATGCTGTCTGGCAAACGAATTCCGTTGATATGACAGTTGCGTGAGGAATGATCATGACTGAATCCCAACCCGATGAAAAACCCGAACTGGTGGTTGACGAAGACTGGAAGTCACAGGTTCAGGCTGAAAACGAAACCATTGATGCCAGCTTCACGGGAGAGGCAGAGGAAGCTGATCAGAAACCGAAAGGTCGGAACGAGAAAATCGATCCCAGCCAGATACCTCCCGCCAGCTTTCCGCTGCTGATCAGTATGTTCTCAACCCAGGCGATGACGGCTCTCGGTTTACTGCCGCACCCGATTACCGGAAAAGCCGAATATCAGCCAGCTCTGGCCAAACATTACATTGATCTGCTGGCAGTGCTGGATGAGAAGACCAAAGGGAATCTTTCCGCTCAGGAGCACGCCATGCTGGAAAATTCTCTGCACGAACTGCGACTGGTGTTTGTGCAGCAGTCCAGCAGAAATGCCTGATTGCTCCCCTCCCGCTACCTGCTGACCATGAGGACGAGTCCGTGATGACCACAAAGAGAATGCTGCTGACATGCCTGATTCTGGTATGGGGATTCGCCCAGATACAATCTGCCAGTGCTGGTCCGAATGTTCTGTTTCTGATTGCTGATGATCTCACAGCAAAAGCCTTGAGTTGTTATGGCAATCCGCAATGCCAGACTCCAGCCATTGATCAGCTGGCCCGGGAAGGGGTTCGCTTCACACATGCGTATTGCCAGTATCCGGTCTGTGGTCCTTCACGGGCAGCGTTGATGTCAGGGATGTATCCGGAGTCAATCGGCGTGATGGGAAATGGAGGAGCGTCGAATTACACGAAGAATCTCGGTGAGCGGCCTTCGATGAGCCAGCATTTTCAGAATCAGGGCTACTATGCCGCTCGAGTGAGTAAAATCTATCACATGCGGGTGCCAGGAGATATCACTGCTGGCGTGGACGGGCCCGATCATCTGGCTTCATGGACGGAGCGTTTCAACTGTCATGCTCCCGAATGGATGAGTAAGGGAGAGCACGAACATCTCACCAATGAAAAACTGAAGTTCGATCCTGAGGGACACTACAATCTCGGATTTGGTGGCGCGTTTTATGTGGTTCGCGGAAGTACCAATGGCAGTGAGCAGGCCGATACACTCGCGGCAGATCGCGCGATTTCTCTCCTGCGTCAGCATCGGGATGAACCTTTCTTTCTGGCGGTCGGGTTTGTCCGGCCTCACGTTCCCCTGGTGGCTCCCGAAAAATATTTTGAGCCTTACCCCAGTGCTGAGATGCAGCTGACCGAATCGATTCCCAATGACCTGGACGATATCCCCCCGGCTGGACGGACGCATACTTCACGGGGTTGTGGATTAAACACCGAGGAGAAACAGCAGAAAGTGCTGAGTGCCTACTACGCAGCGGTCTCATTCATGGATGCCCAGGTGGGCAGAGTATTGAATGAACTGAAAGCTCTGGGGCTGAGTGAGAAGACGATTGTTGTGTTCACTTCCGATCACGGGTATCACCTGGGGGAACACACTCTCTGGCAGAAGATGAGTCTGCATGAAGAGTCGGCACGAATACCTCTCATCATCCGGACACCGGATCAGCTTCAGGCGGGTACCACCCGGGATGCCCTGGCCGAGCAGATTGATATCTATCCGACTCTTTCGGAACTATGCACCTTCGAGATCCCCGCTCATGTGCAGGGAAAAAGTCTGGCGGGCGTGATCAGAGGAGAACAGGCTGGAGTTCGCCGGATGGCTTATTCGGTGGTCTCGAAAGGGAGCCTGCTCCGCACCCGCAATCAGGCTTACCTGCAATACAGGGATGGAACGGAAGCCCTCTATGATATGCAGCAGGATCCACTGCAGTTTCACAATCTGGCAGCAGATCCTGCCCAGGCAAAAACGCTGGAACGTTTTCGTTCCGCTTTGAAGCAGAAGCAAAGTGAAACGCAGACGGCAGGACGGAAGGCATCATGACCAGCCCGGTAAAGGATCAGATTGCCGAAAAACGTTTTGGTTTCGGAAAGAACTGGCAGCAGTTTCTTCGCATTCTGAATGAAACCCGTCTCCAGCGGGCAGAAGCGTCTTTGAAAGAGTTCTGGCCGGATCAGCCTGAAGCTCCCGCATTTCTGGATATCGGTTCTGGGAGTGGTGTTTTCAGTCTGGCAGCTCGCAGACGGGGAGCCAGAGTTCATTCATTTGATTACGATCTGGACTCTGTCGCCTGTACCCGAACATTGCGAGATCATTACTTCCCGGATGATCCTGACTGGACGGTGGAGCAGGGCTCCGTGCTGGATGAAAATTACATGCAGCAGCTCGGCACGTTTGATCTGGTTTACAGCTGGGGAGTGCTGCACCATACCGGCCAGATGTGGAATGCGATCTCCCAGGCGGCGGAGCGGGTAGCCCCGCAAGGCCAGCTCGTGATCGCCCTGTATAACGATCAGGGTTGGAAGTCACGTTTCTGGACGGGAGTCAAACGGATTTACTGCGGCAGCACTGCCGGTCGCTGGTTGATGACCCTTGTCTTTGTGCCACTGTTCCTGATCGCGTTTTTTGTTGCGGATCTGCTCCGGTTCCGCAATCCTTTGGGACGTTACCAGTCCGCTCACGATTCCCGAGGCATGTCAGTAGTGACGGATATCATCGACTGGATTGGTGGGTATCCGTTCGAAGTGGCCACACCAGAGCAGACTCACCAGTTTCTGGCGGAACGTGGTTTTGAACTCGTCTTCGAAAAACTGACCAACGGCCTGGGCTGCAATGAATTCGGTTTTCGAAAGACCGAAAGTTCGGGCCAAACTTAGCCGAGCAGTTTGACCAGCATCACAGCTGCCATCGTCGCCATGACGGCATCCTCGATGAAAGTCACTTTGGTCATGGGGAGATTGAATAACGTCCCCAGGCAGGCACAGGCGATTTTTCTTTTCTTCACCAGCGCCACCGTCACGCCCCACAAGCCAATCAGCATGACAACCAGGGTGACACCGTTGGTCACGATCGGGGCGATGTTCAGCAGGTAGGCAACTCCCAAACCCACTTCCAGGAAGGGATAGAAGTAGCCGTACTCACGGGAATTGCGGGCGAGAATATCATAGGACTGATAGGAGTCCACAAAACCCTTCAGGTCCAGCATCTTGAAAAAGGAAAAGGCAACGAAGAATCCGCCCATGAAAATTTGCATGGCATGTGTGAGGGACCAATGGCCAGTTGCCGTTTCCACAACCAGAACCGCACCGATCAGATAAGCCAATACCAGCAAGAGTGGTTTGTAAGTTGTCAGAAAGCCTCTGGGTGGCGCTGTTTGTTGGATGACGGGAGTATCCAGAGAAACCAAGTTACCTGCTGCCGGGGAGTTGGTGGTTGGTCCGAGCACTCGAAAGCCTCCTTCAGAAACAAGCTGCCCAACTTTTTCTGAGGAGAGATCAGATCCGCTCAAAGTGAGGATTTTATCTGGGTGGTTCGTATCCACCGACCAGGCATCAATTTCAGGAGCCTGATCAAGATATGGTTTGACAGCTGCGACACACTGTCCGCAGTTGAGATTTGTTTTATAAGATTGTGTAGACATTTCCCGCTTCCTTTCCTCTTTCATTCTAAGCGGGAAATGCTGTGAGAACAGGGGGCATCTGTTCCTCTGCCCACATCGGGTAGAATGCGTCACAAAGCGATGTACGTTAAAAAAGAAACTGCACAGAGTAAATCCTGTGCAGTTTCAGTAAGAGATCGGTTTGTTCTGGGGCCAACTCTACCGAGAGGATTTCCAGTCGTTGAGTTTGGGGGCTTCGGTTCGCTGTTCGAGATCGTCCCGGTCACCCAGTTTGACAGCCAGGGTCTGACGGCGTTTGTCCCGCAGAATCACGGCATTGATACTGGAGTTGACTGATGTGAGGCTGACCAGATTGATCAGATGATTTTCGTCCAGAACTTCCACTCCACCAAAGTAGAGAATGACATCGTCCACCTGCAGGCCGGACATCGCTGCAGGTGTATTGCGGTAAACATCAACCACGCGTGCTCCGCGAACACGATCCAATCCCAGTTTCTGAGCGGTTTCCAGATCAAAATCCGGATCCAGCTTCACTCCGAGGTAAGCTCTTCGCACCTTGCCGCTCACGAGCAGCTGTTCGGTGACGTATCGTGCGAGGTTACTGGGAATACTGAAGCCAATCCCTTCGTTGCCACCACTGTTGGAGGCAATCGCTGTATTGATGCCGATAACCCGGCCAGACAGGTCAATCAGGGGGCCACCACTGTTTCCGGGATTGATGGCGGCATCTGTCTGAAGGAAGTCCTGGTTGATCACGTCACTCGATTCACCGAGCCGAAGAGAGCGGCGACCTTTGGCGGAAATGATGCCAAACGTGACCGACTGGCTTAATCCAAACGGACTTCCCTGGGCAAGCACCATGTGTCCGATTTTTACGGTATCGCTGTCACCCCAGCGTCCTGCTTGAACGTTGGGTTCATCAATCATCAGCACCGCAATATCAGATTTTTCATCTGTCCGGAGGTCATAGGGATAAATAATTCGTCCATCGTGCAGCTGAATCGTGACATCGCTCATTTCAGCGCCGGCCACAACATGCTTGTTGGTCACCACAAATGGTGTTTTGGCCTGGGGACTGGTCATGATCACGCCAGAACCGGTCTCTTCTACCAGTCCACCGGAAGCACCGGGGCGTTCGCTTTGGATATGGACAACGCTGGGGGTTGTGACGGATGAAATCTGGGAAAGCAGATCACTGCCGTTCGTCAGGGGCGATTCTCCCACCGCCAGCTGACGATAAAGCTGCTCTACAGCCGTAGCATTCATGTGTTCGGCTTCAGCCCGTTCCAGCCAGGAGAAATCCCGGCCGCCTACTCCCAGAATAACGCCGAGCAGAAAGAACAGGCTGGAGAAGAAGAGAGTGGTATGTTGTTTCATCGGTGCCTCTCGGGGTGATATGGTCAGTTTCTGCAACTGAACAGATGCAAGATCTTCTGTGCAGATCCTTCATGCATTGCAGAAGGTTCCAGCCGCGTCCCCCGGCTACCATCACTCTCCCATTCTGGGGTTGTGTCATCCTTGTTGGTGGTGACTTCCAGTTCCGTCATGTACCACCACTATGATCTCTTGAAAGTCAAATCGGTCAAATTGTTTTTTGGAAAATAATGAAAGACTTGTTCCGGCAGATCGAATCGTAGTTCCAGGATCAAGATCCCGAATAATAGGCGCTGCCCGATTATCCCGACGCTGAACCGTAAGAGCGATCTGCAGTCCGGCTAAATTGCACAGGACCGGTGCGTTGCGTTCAGCAGTCATAATCGCGCCTTTCGGACCTGGAGGCTACAACGCACTGGTTCGGAACCAGCTTTTTAACGACCGGTCCCATAAAACTTTCCACAGGTGTGATGTTGCCGATTGGCAGCAGTTCGGTTTCGGCAGCATAATCAACCGAATCGCTCAGGAATCGCTTCCGCTTGGAGTTTTCGTAATCGTTGCGATCTGACTTCTTGTTTTTGCCTGCTCCGCCTCACTAGTTTCGAAGCATCTGGCATGTCAAACATGAAGGTTTATACCAACGAGGCTACCGAGGGGCGACTACGATGAATGATGCATTGAATCACACCAACCAGGAACACAAGGCTTTCAGGACAGCATTTCGCTGGTCCCTGATTGCTTTCCTGCTGGCCTGGTCGAGTGTCAGTTACGGCGAGGACAGCAAATCACTGGGGGGCCCGGATTCTGGTTCCAATGAAGGGCTTCCCATTCTGATTCAGCCGGATGAAATCAAGTCTTCCGATTTGCCTCCCGCACTGAATGAGACTCCCCAGCCTGCTGCTGAAACAGATGGCAAATTGAAGCCGGTGCAGCCCAAAAAAGGTAACCAGCCAATGCCTCTGATCAAACCGGAGGCCAAGCCAAAGAAGAAAACAAAACCTGTTCAGGCACCAGAACTCAAGGAAAGCCTGCCAGCAGTTGAAGCCCCGGCACCATTTCAGGCCGAGGAGTGGACCATGGTGATCACGTCAGGTCCAACGAGCGTTGCGGGAACTCCTGCCCAGAAGGAAGTGGTCAGTTTCCAGTTGGATCCGATCACGAAGACTCCCGTTGCCGGACCTCATGTGGAAACTCTGGGAGCAAATGATCCCCTCCCTCCTGGCGCTGTCTCTGTTGGCGGGATGGATCCTCATCGCTACCGGGAAGTTTACAATTCCATTCCTTACAGCCGGGCAGAGTATCTGGCGAATCCGGCCTATCGTCATGAAGCCACGATGGAAATGCTGGCCGGTGAATTGCGTCCAACCGTGATTCACAAGCAAGACAAACCTGTGCGGGTTTATAACCAGCCAGTTGTCAGCGAGCCACAGCCCCGGTTTTCGCATCCCATTCCCTGGAACTGGTATTCACCCGCTTACGGATACGGACCAGCTTACTACTTCAACGCTCGATACCCTTACTGGACCCCGAATTCTACCTATCGGCGGTACCCCACCCCTTACGGGTCTCTTTACAATCGATATTACCGTCCACTGGGTTATGGATATTGATAGCAGAACTTGACCCTCCCCACCGGGAGATCAGTTCTGGACATGCTTGAGAACAAAAAAACCTCGACTCTTTCCGAAGAAGGAGTCGAGGCTGTTCTTTTTGCGGGACTTTCGTCCTGCGTTGTGAACCTCGTTGGATCGGAGACAGACCAGAGTTCCAGGAACGGTTGTCCATCAGAACGGTGGTCCATCAGAAGGTGATCCAGACGAGACGGTGGCACTCGGGCAACAGCCCGCCGACCGTTCGCCCTTGCTAAGCGGTGCCACCTCTCTGGCTACAAC
>JAGQQT010000490.1 GCA_020426065.1 Planctomycetaceae bacterium
TATGAGCAGTAAATAACTGCGCCGCAACATTAATGAAAAGGCCTCCTGCAAAACTGTGCTACCATGCTGTGATTTCTCCATTAATGATCACACTGCCACACCAGGGACATGTGCCCGCTATCAAATGCGAATGTGTGGACTGACAGAGATTGGGAATCGGAGGACCAGTCGGTACCTGTTCGTAGTTGTGTGAATACTGAACGCCTCCAACTGTCTCCGAGAGGATCACAACCTGCCCTGAATCCACCAGCATTTGCAACGTGCGGTAAGTGGCAGATCTGCGAATACGGATTTGTTTCTGTTTACTGTGTACCGCTGCAAGTAGTGAATCTTCCGTAAATGGCGAACCGAGACTGAAGATAATTTCGATCAAACGTTCTCGTTCACGAGTCAGACGAAGTTTGTTGCCTAACAGATATTCCCGGAAATCTTCAAGAGGTGTTGTCATTTCGAAACCCAGCTTTTCAGGAATGCCCCGTGTGCAAATCTCACATTGATCATGAACATTCCCGAGCAGCACATTTACCAATCCACCATCAAATTCAAAGAGACAACGCAGCCAACGATCTCACACAAAGACACAAAGCCACCAGGGCAAATCTGGTAGCCTTGCGTGAATACGTCCTGCAACTCTGGCCCCACAAGGGATTACTCCCGCAACTCCATTTCCTGAATCTGGAGTTTGTGTTCGTCGGAATTGCTTTGTAATTCCGGAGCGTACATCGCGTAGCCGTGTGTTGGCAGAGCGGAGTATGTCCCCGGAATTTCCGCCCGGACTCGGTAAGTCAGGCTGCTCGAACCGCGGGGCAGCGCCCTGAAGAAGAAGGCCACCTTCTCGTCACGGAATTCTGCATAGGCTCCATTGCTACTGCTCAGGTATCCGCTGCGGAGTTCGACCGGTTCCGTTCCCGCTGCCTTGAAATCTTCCAGCAGAACGTATTCGTAGTCGTTCTTGCTGTCGATCGCCAGTTCAATTTCCAGCAGATCGCCACTGGCAACGGGTGTGTCTGCCGTGATCGGAAGTCGATCGTATTTCTGAATCTGCTGCGAGACAACCTGCCCGCTCGATCCGGCCACATCGGCCTGGGCGTTCTCACGGGGGATCAGTTTGAACAGGTGCCTGCGAACCTTTAATTCCAGGCCTGCAGCGGCAATTGGATCTTCCAGCGTGAAGTTGGTGACATACAGATTCCAGTACAGCGAACCTTTCCCCGATTTGCGTACGGAAATGGTATGCTTGCCAGTGGAAATCTTCTCACCTTCCAGAACAATCGAGGCATCGAAATCGAACAGATTCTCCCGCGTGATTTTCAACTCCTTGTGAAGCTGACCATCGACGAGAATTTCGAGATTCAGATCCGGATTGTTCTCCCCCGACTTGTCCAGAAACTCGGCAAAGGCCTCCACGCACAGTGCGGTATCCCGTGTACTGTTCCAGTAGGTGGCATGCTTGCGGTTGTTGAGCAGATACTTGACCAGCCGGGAGGCACGCACTCCTTCCGGGTCCACCCGGGTGAGCAGTTTCAGGTAATAGGCATTCGCTTCGATTTCGTTGCCATGCCAGAACCACCAGGAGTAACCAGCGGGAAGTTTCAGATAGCCGGTTTCGTTTTCCAGATCCTCCACGTAATACTGCTCGATATTCTGCAGAACGAGTTCCAGCCGCTCCGCTGCCTGGAGGTGATGCAGCGAAAGCCCGAACATCGCCAGTGAGTAAATGGAGAGCCCCAGCCGATCGCGATACAGATAGTCCTGCATCTGCTCATCGGAATGCCCGGCATCTACCAGCACCATGTAAACCAGGGCATCGAGATTGTCAGCTTTGGTGCGGTAAGGATGTTCCGGTTTTTCCTGCTCTCCTTTTTTCAGCAGTTCGATCTGTTTGGTCTGGTACTGTTTAAGCCATTCTACGCCACGCTCGAGCATGCCGTCGACAAGAGCCACTCCGTTCTGCTGGGCAATCTGCAGACCATGCACCACGGTGGCAGTGGTGTGCGGGGATGAGTATTCCCCACTGCCGGAGAACCAGCCCCAGCCGCCATCGGAAAGCTGCATATCGGTCAAACGGCGGACTCCCGTTTTTACGATATCCTGCATTTTATCCTGATCGAAAACCGGTTCCTCTTTGAAGCGTTTCCACTGAGCGGCCCTGTTGGCAGGATCTCCGATTTCCTGGGCATTGAGGTTGGTTCGTTTCTCACGGATCGCATTCAGATCCAGCTGCATATTGAGCAGGGCCTGCTGTGTAATGACGGCGGGCAGAAAACGATTGAGGGTCTGCTCGGTGCAGCCATAGGGATATTCCAGCAGATAGGGCAATGCATCCACCATCGCTCCGGCCAGTGTGGGAGAGTAGCGGAATTCGAGCCGGGACTGTTCAGGGCGTCTCTCCGCCGGAATGGTATAGTCAACCTGGGTCGACTGATCCTGAGGACGCATGACACCTGTCATCGATTCGGTTTTGAGCATCCCATGCACATACACGGGGAATGTCATCTGCATAGCATCAGAACCGCCAGGCGTCATCGCCTGCACAGTAACGGTGGCAGTGCCTTCATGCAGTGCTCGCACTTTCCAGTCCACCCGCACTTCGCCCCCCGCCGGAATGAGGAGTTCCCGTTGGGCCTCATCAATGAGGGCGAGGGAATCGTCCTGGAACTGAATCAGGACTTTGGCCTGCTGGGCATCAGGCAGATAGTTGTGCACGTTAGCAGACAGGATGACCTCATCTTTCTCGACGAAAAAGCGGGGTGCCTGCAGCCGGACCAGCACATCTTTAAAGGTGGCAACTGTCGTCTCCGCTTCCGCCACGCGGGTTCCTTCGCTCATTCCCCAGGCTTTCAGTTTCCAGTCAGTCAGGTTTTCCGGCATCGGAAATTTGACTTCTGCGACGCCGTTCTGATCCGGAGAGATATGAGCAATCCAGATCGCCGTATCGGCAAACTGGCTGCGAATCATCGGCTGAGCCCCACCGCTTTCGGCAGGTTCGCCTGCTGCATCTTTCGCCATCTCCGCTTTCAACAACATGGGAGCAGCAGCAGTTGGGATAGGTGCACCATCCATTTGCATCAAGCCACTTCTGCTGCTGGCATCAGCGTAACCAAAGGAACCACCGCCTCCAAAGCCAATACCTCCAAAGCCCTCACCTCCCGCTGCTTCCACATCAGCCACCAGATTGCCGAACACACCAATCATTCCCATTGGTGTCTCGCCATCCTTGAGCAGATTCCAGAAATAGCGGGAGAGCGTGGATGATGATTGCGGAGAATGGTTCTGCTTCCAGTTCCAGAAGAAACTCTGGATCTCGGGTACGTTGGATCCCCCGGAAATGTATTCCACGCTGCGGTCGTAGGCAGTGAGCACAACAGATCCCTGGACCGGCTTCCCGTCCAGATCTTTGAGCAGGAGACGAATTTCCGCTTCCTGGCCAGGGAGATACTTTTCCGAAGAAGGCAGGATTTCCATCTCGAATACCCGCTTCTCCGGCGGAACTGCAATGTCCCGCACCTGCTCAAACAATTGGGCATCCGTCAAGGTGATCGCTTCGATGAAGAAATTGGGCAGATCTTCCGGCA
>JAGQQT010000491.1 GCA_020426065.1 Planctomycetaceae bacterium
GCCTTCAACCTGACAGCACTGAAGATCCTCCCACACTGTGCAGATTTTCTGCTTCTGAGCTGAAGTGGAGCGAGACTCCGCATTTCAGGTGTGGTTGAATGTGGATTCAACCTGAAAGAATTCGGCGTATTCCGGGATTTTCAGATAGTGTATTGAGGGTGTAGATTTGATACGCTATCTGGTGCGGAGCTTCTGACGAATTGCCCCGGCAGAGGAACCATGACCCATCATTTTCATGCCTGTGAGAGGAGTCTCGGACGTGGCGGATGCAGCAGCAGCCAATGATATTCAACGTCGTTACAAGGAATTTATCGATCTGCTTCCGTTGACGATTGCCCTGGCCGGTTTGCCCACCAGCGACAGTGGTCGGTATTACGGAGAAGAGCAGATTGAAAGCCGTCTGTACACAATTCGGCATGCCTACAAAGCAGCCCGGGCGATTGCACGGGAATCGGTCCAGAAATCCTGAACTGGCCACCCCCCTTGCGGATTGTGAAAATGGAGCGGATGTTTGAAACCAGCCCCTCGGGGGTAAGGTAAGAACAGCATGACGGAAACGAATGCTCTCAATGCAGATCTGCACGTTGCCCGCGGCTGCCTCCGTGGGGAAGCGGAGAGCTTTCGGACTTTTGTGCAGCGATTTCGGGAATCCGTCTATCGGCTGAGCTTTCGGATTCTCGGCCAGCATGAAGATGCAGAGGACGTTGTCCAGGAGACATTTGTCCGGGCCTTTCGCAGCCTGCATCACTGGGATCAGGAGCGTCCATTACGTCCCTGGCTGCTCACCATTGCGGCCAACCGTTGCCGTACAACGCTGGCCAAGAGGGGCCGCTCGCACCTGGTTGTGAATCAGGAATTGACCGATCTGGCCAGTCAGGATCAGCCTCGGAAAGCAGAGCAACTCGAACTTGCTGAAGAACTGCAACGGGGTCTGGAAACCCTGAAGCCGGAAATGAAGGAGTGTTTTGTGCTGTTTTATCGGGATCAATTGAGCTGTGCTCAGATTGCCGCCCGACTGGAACGCCCCGAAGGAACGATTAAAACCTGGCTGCATCGTTCGCGGAATCAGCTGGCAGAATACCTGTCCCGCCGCAACGCAAACCCGATGCCTGGAGCCACTCCACAGAACATTGACAGTGTGCGGGACGAATCGTGAACCGGGACCATTTTTTTCAGCAACTGGAACAGGCCATTGAGGAGCGGGACCATGCGGCCATCCGTTCGCTGAAGTCCGCCTCCCAGCTCGATGATGAACAGCGGGCTGCCTGCGAGCAGCATGATCTGCTCAACTCGGCCATAGAAGTCTGGTGTGCTCCCGCCGCCGCTCCTCCCCTCCAGAAACCAGACGCTCGCAGGACCCCCTCCTTCTCATCACGATTACTGATGGCGGGTCTGGCAGTTCTGCTTTCCGTGGGAATGGTCCGTATCTTCTCCCCGACACCTGATGAATCGCAAATTGCTCAGCAGAGTGAGCAGGAGCTGGATCCGGTCCCGGCCTTCGAATCCTCTGACGATCTCCTTGAGACTCGGAATGAACTGGCCGTAGCCCGCCAGGAAATGAGCCAGTCCGACTGGAGTGAAACGCTGGCGATTGCCGAACTGAAAGCTCCCGTCTCTGTGGTTTCCCAGGTGGGGACTGATGTCACTCGCGGGATGGCCAGTGCGTGGACAGCCCTGTCCCGTCTGCCAGTGGATGTGGAAGATGTCATGAAAGACATCCAGCAGATTGTCCCCCAGGTTGAAGAAATGCCTGTTGATCCGGAAGAGAAACCTGCTCCCGAAAATAGCTGGCTGCAGATCTTCTCCTGAACATGCGAATCGGTTCCCATCGGGCATCGTGAATACCATTCGTGAAGTCTGTTCACGCAATCTTCTTTCCCTGCACCTGCTTGGTGAAATAATTCTCAAGGGAACCCACTGCTTCTTGAAATCGCTCTTGGGATTGGTAGCTTGGAAGTGTTCTCAAGTCATGCCATGGAAACAGGATGGGACTTAAGAGGCGTGAATGGAAATTGTCACCGAGGACACTCTGAACAGCTCTGTGAATTTAACGGTCCAGGCCGAATCCACCCGCAGAGAGCACTCAGCAAAGCAATCTCATGAGCGGGGCTTGTCACCCACAGGGACGGAGTCCGCGCTAAAATTCTCAATCGTGATTCCTCACATCTGATTTGAATCCTTGAAACCTCGAATCGTCTTTTTTAACCGCTCCTACTGGCCCGATTCCGAAGCCACCGGTCAGTTGCTGACCAGGCTGTCGGAAACTCTGGCCGCCGATTACGAAGTGGAAGTGGTGGCAGGCTGGCCAAATCATACCCAGGTGGATGTGACGGCTGATCAGCTCAAGTCCCCTGAAAAAAATGGGGTGCGGATCACCCGATTACGGCACACCAACTTCGGCAAACATTCGATCGCTGGTCGACTCTGCAACCTGATCACCTTCACGCTGATGGCTGCCTGGTATGGTCTCCGGATGCGACGGCCCGATGTGGTCATTGCCCAGACGGACCCGTTCTTTCTGCCACTGCTGGGCAGAGTTCTCAAGTGGTGGCACAAATGCCGCCTGATCTGCTACCTGCAGGATATCTATCCAGACATTGCCATTGCGGTGGGCAAAGCCCGGGAAAACTGGTTGACTGGTTTGCTGCGTCGCTGGTTGTTCAATGCGTATCGCAAGGCTGACCTGGTGATTGTGCTGGGCGAGGATATGTTCGAGCGTTGTGTGCAGCACGGAGTTCCACAATCCTCCTTGCAGATTGTGGAGAACTGGGCGGATTGCCAGCAGGTTTACCCTGTGAAGGAGAACAATCCGTTTCGGCTGGCACAAAACATGGATGACAAGTTCGTGGTAATGTACTCCGGAAATCTGGGGTTATCTCATCAGCTGGAACCTGTGATAGAAGCGGCTGCAGCGTTCCGGGATAACTCGCGGATCCTGTTTCTGTTTGTGGGTGAAGGAGCCCAGAAAGCACGACTCCAGCAGTTGGTGGCTGAGCAGGAATTGCAGAATGTTCGCTTCCTGAGTTATCAGCCGCGCGAGAAACTGGCCGAGAGTCTCAGTGCGGCCGATCTGCAACTGGTTTCCATTCTTCCCGAAGCCGTAGGTTGTGTGATGCCGAGCAAGATTTATGGTGTCCTTGCTTCGGGCACCGCCATGCTGACAATCTGCCCATCAGATTGTGAAATTGCCCGGATGATCGAAGAGGAGCACCTGGGCACAGTTTGCGATGGAACTGAGGCAGAGACACTGGCCCCACAGCTGGTGCAGGCCATTCAGATGTATCTGGATCAACCGGAACTGGCAGCAACCCAGGGCGAACGTGGACGGGAACTGTGCGTGGCCCGTTACGATTTCCCCATTCTGGCCGAGCGGTTTTCCGGGCTGATGGCCCAGTTAACCATTAAGCCCACCACTGACAACTCACTTGCAAACAAACCATCGGCAAGTCCACTCCAGAAACCAACCGAGGTCCATTGAACAACCCCAAGGTCTCCATTCTGATCCCCTGCTATAACGCAGAACGTTGGATTGCCCAGGCCGTTCAGTCGGCTCTGGATCAGACCTGGCCCAACAAAGAAGTG
>JAGQQT010000492.1 GCA_020426065.1 Planctomycetaceae bacterium
CTTCTGCTCTGGACGTCCGGAGTCACCGAGAACCACTTCCCTCTGCTCGATGACATCAAGAGCTGGGGCTATGACGGTGTGGAACTCCCGATGTTCGATTTCGATCTGGGGATCAACAAGAAAATCGGCGAAAAGCTGAAACAGACCGGGCTCGAAGCCACCGCCGTCACCGTCTGCACTGCTGAAGAGAATCCGATTTCACCCGATGCCGCCGTTCGTCAGGCAGGTCTGGAGCGGTTGAAGCGGGCCATTGATGCCTGTCAGGCAGCAGGAGCTACCAGCCTGTGCGGACCAATCCACTCCGCTCTGGGAGAGTTTTCTGGTAGCGGACGGACTGAGGATGAATGGAAGCGTGCCCAGGAAATCCTCGCCAAAGCCGCCGATCATGCTCAGCAGGCTGGCGTGACTCTGGTTTGTGAATATCTCAACCGCTTTGAGTGTTACTTTCTGAACTGTGCGGAAGATTGCTCCCGTTTCACCCGCGAAGTCAATCATCCCAATCTGAAGATGATGTACGATACCTTCCATGCCAACATCGAAGAGAAGTGCATTATCGGTGCCCTGGAAGCCTGCAAGGACCAGATGGTCCATGTACACATCTCCGAAAATGATCGTTCCACTCCCGGAGAAGGAGGCGTGAACTGGGACAAGTCGTTTGAGGGCCTCAAGAAGATCAACTACGACGGCTGGTTTGTGATCGAAGCCTTCGGCCTGGCATTGCCGGAACTGGCTGCCGCCACGCGAATCTGGCGGCGGATGTTCCCCAACGAAAAATACTTGGCTACCGAAGGGCTCAAATTCATGAAGTCCCGCTGGGAAGCCTGAGTCCGTTTCAGTCAACAAAAAGAAAAGAGCGATGCCATTTTGGGGCATCGCTCTTTTTATTCAGCGTGACTCAATATGAGTAGAATCACTCACTGGTTCCAACTGGCTCGCTGGTGCCAGCAGGTGCCGGTTTTTCTGCATGGTCATGATCATCGTGATCATGATCGCCATGTTCGTGGTCATGGTCATGATCGTGGTCGTGTCCGCCAGCCATCACATGAGCAGAGAATTCTTTGCCTTCGATCGTGATTTTCAGATCACCGTGGATTGATTCGGCGGTCAGACCTTCTGGCAACGCTCCTTCGACATGGAATTCCGAGGCGGTTCCCTCAGCTTCACCTTCAGCCGGTTTGGCTACCAGAGGAATCTCGGCACCTTCGACGACCAGCATGATGCTGTCTGCCTGGGCTGCGACCGGAGTTTCGGCGTGGGCTCCCAGGATGTACACCTTGAGTTTGGGATCGGCATCGCCAAAGACCACTTCAGCGTTGTACTGGTGCTCACCCAGTTCCACGAGAATTCCCCCGTGTGGAGCGGCATGGGCATGATCGTGATCATGTTCTTCCACAGGCTCAAGATCGGTGTCATTCACTTCCCGATATCCACCCTGATCCTGGCAGCCAGCCAGCAGCAGACACAAACTGAAGCTCGCCAGACTGGCAAGCGAAATGTAGCGACGCATACATACTCCCTGAAGATTTTCCGAATAGCTTTCCTGTCTGGACCAGACTGCTGGTCCATTTTGATGTTCTGTACGGATTATAACAGTTAAGCGGGGGAAAAGAAGGAACAGTTTGCCGCAGGAGTTATCAACAGGCAGATAACCAATCGGAATAACCGTTTTATTTTTACTGATCTGTAAATCCCATAAATAACCGAAGATCTGAAAATCCAAATCAACCGGGCATGACTCCTCGGAGAATTGTTAAGAATCGTTACCGCAGAAATGAACCGCTTAGTTGAATTTTCCCATACGTCGATCATTCAGGTGGTAATCCTACCAGGAAATAGCATCGTTACTGTCAGACTAACAGGAAGTGCGTTCGACAATGTTCATAATGCGAGTTCCTCTTTTGGCCAGGATTTGCGGACTGTTGGCCGGAGTTGCCCTCAGCACCACAGGTTTTGCTCAATCACTCGACAACATTCACACGATGGATGATGCCGACTTCCTGTTCAACAACCGCTCACAACAGCACTGGGCGAGCGAACTGCAGGAACGACTGGATGCTGCCGACCAGCGTCTGACCGCTCTGGAAAGTAAACAGGCGGAACGTTCGAGAATCCAGCAGGTCGATTACCTGCTGGATGAGCTCCCTGCTGCAGAGGCTCCCCTGGAAGATCCCAACGCGGAACTGATCGAACGTCTGGAAACGCTCGAAAAGAACTGGGAAAAGCAAGCCGCTTCTGAAGCGAAGAAGAAAGCGGATGCCGCCAAAAAAACAACATTCGAAGTTGGTGGACGGATTCACCTGGACTACTGGAATTTTGCCGAATCCAGCCCGGGGATTGATAACTTCGAGCATCCTGCTGGACCGCTGGTCGGAACCGATCCGGAAGATCGCTGGGCATTTCGTCGCATCCGGATGGAGTTTTCTGGAGACATTCAGCAAACCATGTTCTGGCGGATGCAGGTTGATTTTGCCGAGACAGAAGATCCCGCAATCAAAGACGTTTACATCGGTTTCAAAGAACTCCCCGGAAACCAGAGTCTGATTATTGGACATCAGAAACGTCCGATTGGTCTGGATCACTGGAACAGCAGTCGCTTCAACATTTTCCTGGAACGACCGCTCGTTGTTGAAGCCATCAACGAAGATGCCCGCCGGTTGGGAGTCATGATGCATGGCAACAACGATAGCGAGTCATTCAACTGGCAATACGGCGTTGCCACCCTGGAAAACCCTTCAGATGATGGAAACTATACGGGAGATGCTTCTCAATACAGTCTGCACTTCCGACTCTCTGGAACTCCCTGGTATGACGAAACGAGCGATGGACGCGGGTACCTGCATCTTGCTGTAGCGGGGATGTTTGCCAATCCTGATGGCGATGCCAATGCCATGGTTACGGACAGTAACGAAGGCCGGTTCCGGACCCGCATGGCTCAACGTTCTTCTACGCGGTGGCTGGACACCGGACGGATTGCTGGAGCAGACTGGTATGAAGTCCTCGCTCTGGAAGCAATGCTTAACATCGGCTCAGTCCAGTTCTGTAGCGAATACATGAACGTCTGGCTGCAGCGGGACGGAACCACTCCCGGAACCGGTCCTGATGTGCAGTTCAATGGATTCTACACCCAGGTCTCCTACTTCCTCACCGGCGAACATATTCCGATCAAACGGAATTCGGGCCAGATTGATCGCATCAAACCTTTCGAAAACTTCTTTCTGGTGGACCGCTGCGACGGGGGAGTTGGCCGGGGCTGGGGTGCCTGGCAGGTTGCTGGCCGCTATGACTACCTCGACCTGACCGATAACGATGTCAAAGGCGGTGTCGGGAACATGGCCACCTGCGGACTGAACTGGTACTGGACACCCTATTCCCGCATGCAGTTCAACCTGATTTACTGTGACATCCAGGATCATGCTGTGGTGAACGGTTTCACGGGTGGAAATTCTTTGACCGCTGGTGTCCGCTTCGGAGCTGACTTCTAATCGGATTTGGAGCCGGATCTTTAACCAGTACGACCAACATCCTTTTGCATACACCTAAAACTTCTATTGAGGTTTCGATATGAACAGTCTCTGGATC
>JAGQQT010000493.1 GCA_020426065.1 Planctomycetaceae bacterium
GAAAGAGGCGATGATTGCCTTTGTGCAGTTGCTCAACCCGTTTGCCCCGCATCTGTCAGAAGAACTCTGGCAGGTACTGGGACGAACCGATTCACTCAGCTATGCCGCCTGGCCCAAGTTCGATGCTGCCAAACTGGTAGAATCGGAAGTGGAAGTGCCTGTGCAGGTGAATGGCAAACTGCGAGCCAAAATCAAGATCCCGGCCGATGCCGATCAGGCGACGATGGAAGCACTGGCCAAAGCGGATGAAAACGTCGTTTCTCACCTGGAAGGCAAGCAGATCGTCAAACTGATCTGCATCCCCGGACGCATGGTGAATTTCGTGGTGAAGTAGTCATCTGGTTTCAACAGAAGTAGAGTCCAGTTTCTGTCCGCCTCGCTCGATGGCGGACAGGTTTTAAGATTGAGGAAGAAACAGTCGTGTCTTACGAGGCAATCATTTTCGATTGTGATGGTACACTGGCCAACTCCATGCCAGCGCACTACATCGCCTGGGCAGAAACGCTCAAACGATACGGTGTCGATTTTTCAGAAGACCTGTTCTATGCCACAGGTGGCTGGTCGACAGTAAAAGTTGCCCAGTATCTGCTGGATCGGGATGGCGTTTCCGGTGATGCCGTGAAGATTGCCGAAGAGAAAGAGGATGAATTCGAGCGGCACCTGCATGCCATCGAAATGATTCCGCAGACGGTTGAGGTCGTCAAAGCCCATTATCAGAAGATTCCGCTGGCGGTTGCCACAGGGGGCATTCCTCGCGTCTGTCATGGAATTCTGGATAACCTTGAGCTGCGGCATTATTTCGAAACGATTGTTACGGCCTGGGATATCACCCACTCAAAACCGGCTCCTGATACCTATCTGGAAGCGGCTCGACGGCTGGGTGTGGATCCGAAGAAATGTCTCGCCTACGAAGATACCGATCCCGGTCTCGAATCCGCCCGGCAGGCTGGCATGGCCGTGATAGATGTCCGCACTTATTTCACACCTGCCCGCGTGACCGCCTGAATCGAAACATCTGAGCAGGTTGTTTGTCAGGATCGGTTGCAGCGGCATGGAAGTGAACATTTTGGGGAATCCCCTGTCCAAACAGGGTGTGTTCTCTGTTTTCGTTGTCGTGGTTGCTTATCATGGCACATGCAGTTTTTATTTCTCCGGCCAGATGATTGAGTGATTTCCATGAGCAGTCATTCCGATGTTCTTTCTGAAAAAGCAACGAAGCAGGTTCCCGATGCCCAGGGTCGATTCGGACCATTCGGGCGGCGGTTTGTTCCCGAAACGCTGATGTATGCCCTCGACGAACTGGACGCCGCTTACGAAGAGGCTCGTCGGGATCCGGAGTTTCAGGCGGAGCTGCGGGATCTGCTGAAGAATTACGTGGGACGGCCCAATCCCCTCTACTTTGCTCAGCGACTCACGGAGAAATGTGGTGGGGCAAGAATCTATCTGAAGCGGGAAGATCTGAACCACACCGGGGCTCATAAAATCAACAACACGATGGGGCAGGCATTGCTGACCAGACGGATGGGCAAGACCCGCGTGATTGCTGAAACCGGAGCGGGCCAGCACGGCGTCGCCTCGGCCACCGCCTGTGCGCGGTTTGGCCTCCCCTGCGTTGTCTATATGGGTGAAGAGGACATTCGTCGGCAGAAACTGAACGTCTTCAAAATGAAGGCGATGGGAGCCGAAGTGCGAGCGGTGACTTCAGGCTCGCGCACCTTGCGGGACGCTGTCAACGAAGCCATGCGGGACTGGATGGGGAGCGTCGCCGATACGCACTACATTCTCGGCTCAGTCGTTGGTCCGCACCCATTCCCCAAAATCGTGCGTGATTTTCAGGCGGTCATTGGGGAAGAAGCTCGCGAACAATGCCTGGCCCAGACAGGCAAGCTGCCCGATGAAGTGGTGGCCTGCGTGGGAGGCGGTTCCAATGCAGCGGGGATGTTCTATCCCTTTGTGGAAGATGTAACCGTTGCACTCACCGGAGTGGAGGCAGGCGGACGCGGACCAAACCCGGGAGATCACGCCAGTCCACTGACCTACGGCAAGCCGGGGATTCTGCATGGGAGCTACAGCTACGTGATGCAGGATGACGATGGTCAGACGCTGGATGTGCATTCCATTTCTGCCGGACTGGATTATCCGGGAGTGGGACCGGAGCACAGCTACTGGAAAGACACCGGTCGTGTGCAGTACACCAGCATTACCGATGGCGAAGCCCTGGATGCGTTTCAGCAGACGGCGTTACTGGAAGGGATCCTGCCTGCCGTGGAAACCTCGCACGCTCTGGCTTATGTCATGAAAACAGCCGGCCAGCGGAGCCCGGACGATATCATCGTGGTCTGCCTGTCTGGCCGGGGTGACAAAGACGTAAATGAAGTGGCCCGCCTGCTGGATAAAGAAATCTGATAACCCTTGAGGCCGGTTCCAGCTTTATTCCGCAATCGTGACCGCAGTTCCCGTCGCGGAGACCATCATCATGCCGTTCTGCGCGCCCAGGAATTCATAATCGATATCCACACCCACCACGGCATTCGCACCCAGTAACAGGGCACGCTGTCTCATTTCCTGCATGGCGGCTTCCCGGGCATCATTCAGGACCCGCTCATAGGATCCGGAACGTCCGCCAACGATGTCGCGGATGCCAGCAAAAAAGTCCTTGAAAATATTGGCTCCCAGAATGGCTTCTCCGGTCACAAGTCCCTGGTAGCTTTGAATGGGATGTCCTTCGATGGTTGGAGTTGTGGTTACCAGCATGGTGATCCTTTTCGTTGGTTGAATTATTTTTCTTCACCGACAGGAATATCTCTGCCTGTGCAGCTGTCTTTTTCAGTACTCAAATATCGTAGCAGACGAAATCTGGTTCATCGAATCTGGTGAATTTGACCTGAATTATGGAAAAATGAGCACATTTTCGGTCCGGTTTGAGAACTGGTTCGAGCTGCTGTAAAATGAAATGGAGAGGCGGTTACAAAACATGAGCCGCAAGGCCTTACCCGCAGCTAACGCCTTGCGGCTCACAATATGATTGCAGAGTGAATCACGCAAAGCAGCGATTCAGAGTCGAGGAAGACCATGATCACGGAGGCTACGCCCACGCAGGGGCCGTTTGTTCATTTGCACTGTCACAGTCATTACAGCCTGCTGGATGGCGCGAATCGCATTCCCGATATGATCAAGAAGGTCAAAGACAACGGGATGAATGCGCTGGCCATTACCGACCACGGCAACCTGTTCGGCGCACTCGAATTCTATCAGAAGTGCAAGGGGGCAGACGTCAATCCGATTGTCGGTTACGAAGCCTATATCGCTCCCGGCAAGCGGACCGATCGCAGTGCGAGCCGGATGAAAGAAGCCAGTTTTCATCTCACGCTCCTGGCACAGAATAAAGTCGGTTTTCAGAATCTGATCAAGATGGCTTCTTCGGCCTACCTGGAAGGATTTTATTACAAGCCACGAATCGACAAGGACCTGCTGGCTGCTCACAGTGAAGGGATCATCTGTCTGTCGGGCTGCGCTTCGAGTGAGTTGTCGCATTACCTGCTGACGGAAGATCAGGAACAGGCC
>JAGQQT010000494.1 GCA_020426065.1 Planctomycetaceae bacterium
CTGGACCTCGACTGTCTGGGCAGGTGGGAAATCGCTATGATTTGCCTGAATTTCCGCCCCTTTTTTGTGTCAGGATGAATTGTGGCTTTGAATGTGGTGATGATGGCGACGGGTGAGTTTGCACTCCCCAGTCTGCAGGCTCTGATCAGTTCCGGGCATCGGTTGCGGGCGTTGATCACCCAACCGGATCGGGTCAATCCACGGGGTAAAGTGCATTCGCATCCGGTCAAGGAAGCAGCCCTGGATGCAGGGATTCCCGTGCTGCAGCCGGAGTTGATCAATACTGAGGAAATGATCGGCAAGCTGAAAGCATTACGGCCCGATGTGGTAATGGTGGCCGCTTATGGCCAGATTCTGAAATCGGCCGTCATTGAGGTTCCTCGACTCGGGACCTTCAATCTGCATGGCTCATTATTGCCCAGGCATCGGGGAGCGGCTCCGGTGCAATATGCCGTCTGGTGTGGCGATGGAGAGACCGGAGTCACGATTTTCCAGATCGAACCGAAACTGGATGCCGGTCCGATGCTCCTGAAAAAAGCTACATCCATTGAGCCGGGGGAAACCGCCGGTCAACTGCATGATCGGCTGGCCGTTCTGGGGGGAACAGCGGTGGTGGAAGCACTGAATTTACTGGAATCGGGTCAGGCCGTCTTCGAAAACCAGCAGCCCGAGCTGGTCACCCAATGCCCGAAAATCCGCAAGGAACAAGGTGAAATTGACTGGGCGAAAAATTCGCGGGAGATCGACTGCCATTTGCGGGCGATGCAACCCTGGCCGAATCCGTTCACATTTTATCACGCTCCGGGAGAAGCTCCCCAGCGGACATTGATTCTGAAGGTGGAGCGGCGGGAATTGCCGGCAAAAACACTTTCTCCCGGGCAGGTTCTGTCCCATGATCAGGAACTGCTGGTCGGGACCGGTGATGGAATGGTGGCGGTGCTGCAGATTCAGCCAGCCGGGAAAAAACCGATGTCGGGAACCGATTTTCTGCGCGGGCGGAGCGTGACTTCGGCTTGTCGGTTTGGTCCCGAAGCTGATTCTGAGTAACAACTGCTGTTCAAAACCTGCTGATGATGTGGTGAGGAATTCTGGATGAGTAAGCGGACTGTTCTGGTGAAAAACTTTGCCGTTGATAAATCAGCGATTGATCAACGGTTTTCCCACGAACTCTCCACTCTCTGTCAGCAAATTATAAACATTATGAAATAAATTGTAATCCCTTAATCTATAATAACTTACGAACAATTATCCCCCTAAATCAGGGGTTATCCACTGCCTTATTTAATACTACTGCTGAAAAAATCTTTTTCTATTCAGATGTGAAATTGCCGGTCCCTTTCAGTGTGGATAACGGCAGGTGAGAGAAACTGACCCTGGAATGGAGTTGAAGAGTGAGAGTCGATTCCTCTGAGGCCTGCTTTCGGCTATAATAATCGCTTCAAATCTCGTTCAAAATCCCCTGTTTTTCTGCAAGATCGGATCCGATGCAACTGACATTTCGTCGAGAGGTTCTCGCCTCCGCATTACAGGCGGTCGCGGGTGTCGTTCCCGCCCGGACTCCCAAGGATATTCTCAAGAATACCAAGCTGGTCGTTGAGCCAGGTCACGCGACTTTGATGGCGACGGATACCGAAATCGGGATTCGTTACGAAGTGCCTGAAGTGGAAACCGCCTCATCGGGAGAAGCACTCCTGCCAACAGCTCGATTGACGCAGATTCTGCGGGAAGTGACCTCCGATCAGATTTACCTGGACGTTTCTGAAGACATTCTGGAGGTGAAGGCTGGCCAGAGTCAGTTCCGACTGCCGGTAGAAGATCCCCGGGAGTTTCCGGATGTTGTTCCGTTCAATGCCACGGAATGTTACAGCGTCAGTTCTTCTGCGTTGCGGCAGGCAATCCGGCGGGTGATTTTTTCCGCCGATGATGAAAGTGCCCGCTACGCCCTGGGGGGAATTCTGCTGGAACTTTCTCCGCAGCAGATTGTGCTGGCAGCAACCGACAGCCGTCGCCTGGCCGTGATGGAAACGGTTTCGGGCACGAATGGTAACCTGCAGGAGAAGCAGTCGATTGTCGTGCCACGCAAAGCGATGTCGATGCTGGAAAAAACTCTGGGTGGTGAAGAGTCTGAAGTTCTGATTGCCGCCGGGGACCATGATGTGATGGTCCACTATGGTGGTTGCGTGATTTACTCCCGCCTGGTCGAAGGTCGGTTTCCCAATTTCCGTGACGTGCTGCCCACCGAAACGCCGGTATCAATCGAACTGGTGGCCGGTCCATTCCATAACGTGGTGCGTCAGTCTCAGATTGTGACCAGCGATGAGAGCCGGGGAGTGGACTTTGTGTTTACGGAAGGTCTGCTGACACTGGTTTCCCGGGCAGCGGATGTGGGAAATTCCCGCATCGAATTGCCGATTGAATACTCCGGAGCGGAGATTGCGATCATGTTTGATCCGCGATTCATTTCCGACTTTTTGCGTGTTCTGGAGCCGGAAACCAGTCTGCGGATTGGACTGATTGGCGGAGAGGATCCGGCGGTCTTCATGACGGGTGAAGATTACAAGTATGTGGTGATGCCCCTGGCTCGCGAAGCCTGATGGCGGCAGTTGCCGGTTTGTGTGAGGGAACCGGGCGGAAGTCAGATCCAGTCCTGTTCGAACAATGGAGTGATAAGAGTTCCCCGTGTCGAAAAAGCAGTTGCGAATTGATGAAGCGGATGCGGAGCAACTCCGTCAGGTGGTGCAGCGTCGTCGCCGCGAACTGGAAATTCGGGGTGGTGGACCGCAGGGATTACAGGATTCGTTGCGGGAAGTGATTGCCCGGCGACGGATTGGCCGGGTCCTGGTGGCCCAGGAGTTGAGTCAACTCTGGTTGAAATGTGTCGAATCATCGGTTGGCGACCGGACGCGTGTGGTTTCGCTGCGGAACGGAATTCTGCTGATTGAGGTGTCCGATTCGGTACTCAGGAGTGAACTGGCCAGTTTTCAGGCTCGCTCGATTCAGAAGAAACTGGTTTCGCTGCGACCGGATCTGGAAATCAAGTCACTCAAATTCCGGCTCAATTCCAGGTTGAAATCCCATTCGTCGTGAAGCATGAACAGCAGACTTTCAGGAATCACTGCTGAAAATCAAAGGATAAGTGATGGAAGAAACAAAGAAAAAAGGCGAATACGGTGCCTCCAACATTCGGGCGTTGGAGGGGATCGAAGGGATTCGTCTGCGTCCTGCAATGTATATCGGTGGAACCGATCTGGTGGGACTGCATCATCTGGTGTACGAGTTGACCGACAACGTGCTCGATGAATTCGTCAATAATTACGCGACCACGATGACCGTGAAAATCAACTCGGACAATTCCGTCACGGTCCAGGATGACGGCCGGGGAATTCCTGTCGGTGAAATGGCCGGGCAGGGGAATAAATCTGCCCTGGAAATCGTGTTCACGAAGATTCATGCCGGAGGCAAATTCGACCGGGAAAGTGGTTATGCGACCGGTACCGGGGGATTGCACGGCGTGGGGATTACGGCCGTCAATGCGTGTAGTGAATGGCTGGAAGCG
>JAGQQT010000495.1 GCA_020426065.1 Planctomycetaceae bacterium
GATGGCATTCAATCGGGCCAGCAGTTCCTGCTTTTTCTGCTCATAATTCTGCAGAGCTGCCTCACTGATGACACGGGATTCCCGTTTGATTCCCGCAAAGACCGCCTGTAGCTGGTAGTATTCCTGCTGGGAAATTGGGTCCAGTTTATGATCGTGACAGCGGGCACAGTTGATGGTGGTGGCCATGGTGGCAGTCATCACCTGGGTGGCCATATCATCCAGATCCAACGCACGAGCCGAGCGTTGCAGTTCCGGACTTTTGGTTTCCACCTGCCCGACAAAATCCCAAGGCCCGGCGGCCAGAAACCCGGTCGCAATCACTGCCGCTTCGTGTTCCGGCCACAGCACATCCCCGGCGATCTGTTCCTGCAGAAACCGATCGTAAGGTTTGTCTTCATTGAAGGCCTGAATCACGTAGTCCCGATACCGCCAGGCATCGTTCCGTCTCTGGTCGCGTTCAAAACCGTGCGTATCGGCGTAATGAGCCAGATCCAGCCAGTGCCGGGCAAAGCGTTCTCCATATTGTGGTGCAGCAAGGAAACGATCCACCAGTTTCTCGTAAGCGTGGGGATCTGGATCGTTCACAAACTCTTCCACCTCTTCCGGGCGGGGAGGCAGGCCGTGCAGATCGAAAGACAAGCGCCGGATCAGTGTCCGACGATCCGATTCCGGATTCCTCTCCAGACCCTGTTCAGCCAGTCGATCCTGAATGAAGTCATCAATTGATTTCTTTTCCGACGGTTGCAGCGGCTGATAGGCCCACCAGCTCGCATCGGCTTTCGACTTCTCCCGCAATCGCACCCCAGTCGGCCAGTGGGCTCCCTGCTGGATCCATGTTCGCAGCAACTGGACTTCCTGTGCGGAAATTGGAGCGGCCTTTTGTGGCATCTGCGGTGGACTGGATTCGTCTCCCGTTACCATCTCAATCAGATAGCTGCTGTCCGGCTCACCCGGAGTGACGAACTCATTTGCTCGAAGGTCTTCGCCGCTGGTCAGGGAGAAATCTCCCTTGCTATTGTTTTCACTGTGGCAGCGGAGGCAATGCTGCTCAAAGAGCGGGGCAATCTGTTTCTGGAAGTCGACCGGGGTCTCACTCGCAATGAGCGGGAGACTGCCCGACAGGATCAACAACAGAAAAACAGCTGGCCTGATCATCATTCATCCATTTTGCTGACACTCTTTTTTCAACCGGTTCAGAACCACTTCCATGTGTTCCCGCATCGCCTCCTCGGCCGCTGCGGAATCCTGTTTTCTGATCGCCTGAAAGATCTGGCGATGCAGCCGTCGTCCCCGTTTGTTGTCCTGCGGCGAGGGAGTTGTCTGGGCCATTTGAGCCACGACAAATTCGTAAATCACTTCCATCAGGTTCTGCATCAGCTCGTTGCCGGCAATTTCCAGAATCCGGCGATGAAACTGAAAATCGATCTCGAGCAGCTCCTCGTACGGGCGGTCCAGGGAATTGAGCTGCTCCAGCAGTTTCTGCAGATCGGCAACATCCTCTGGAGTGGCCCGCTGAGCGGCCTGACGGACCGCCTGAACTTCAATTGCCGCTCGCAACTCGGCATAGGTCAGAATCTCTCGCGGCGCCATCGTCACCGCGGACCGCAACAACTGGACACAGTGCGCCAGTCGATCTTTTCCGGCAATGAACGTTCCATTTCCCCGCTGGATTTCCACCAGCCCCAGCCCCTGCAAACGGGCCAGCGCTTCCCGCAATACGGGCCGGCTGACCTGCAGTTGCTTCACCAGTTCGAGCTCACCGGGCAAACGCTGACCAGCCGTCAGCTTCTGTTCGGTAATCACATCGCGAATCCGCTCCACGACCTGATCGACCGAAGAATTCCGCGAAACCGGTTTCAGTTTCAATGCCACAACTCAAATCACTTTCACAGAAGAGCAGGGGAAATTTCCTATCCAGATGTCTGACATCTTACCTCTACGCAGAAAGCGGTGTCAATCCGCCCGCTGCAGAGATGAAGTGGTTTCTTACTGAAAGGGAATGTGGAGTGCACACTGGTTGACGTTACACCTCCTTTTTCGATAAACAATGCTTAAAAGCAAGGCCTTAGCTGTTGGCTGATGTGTCAATTGCTTCAAGATGGGTTTGATAAACCAATGACCAATAACATCTACCGTAAAGGTGATCTGCTTTGTTGCTCGCACATCCCAGGGCCATCGCATAATTGGCTAGGACTCAGACTGCAGGAAGACCAGCCTTCTGAAATTATTCTTACTCAAATGTCTATCAGGTCCTGTGAAACTGTTTTGGATGAGGAAAAGCTGTGTGCTGCAGTTGATCGCGGGGTTATTACTGAAAATGCCAACTCTGGATCTAAATGGTTTGTTGCTGAGATTGCGTATGTTGCTGATGATTCACCAAGGTATTCGGTTTACGAAATGCTCGCGGTCAGAATAGTGTCTGCGCTGAACAGCGGACATATTTCCAATTCTGTGGGGAATCAAGTAACCAAAGAACTTTACCATCCCGAAGCCTGATAATACCATGAGATGCTTCTCATTCTCGGACAGGTCTATTTGTTCCTTTGGACGGCCAGATGAGTGCTGACCGATGTCGAAGATGCATGAAAACAATGTTACCGCATTCTTGTCTGGTGTTGCTGTCACTGCTCCTGTTGACGATTCCGGGTTGCAGTTATGTGTATGAATTATTGCTTACCGGCCAGGTTCTTCGTGGTGATGAGCGAGTCGCTGTTGCTGGGGCCAAGGTCGCACTTTTCACTGGTAACTATGAACATTGCACAACGACGACGGATTCCGAGGGAAGATGGAGCCTGAAAACAAGTCTCAGCGATATAGATTTCTGGCCTGATGAGAAAGGACGTTTGTGGCTTGAAAGTGATCCTCCCTATCCAAAGGGAGCCCCCAAGGCAAAATATCCCTACACAATCCGGGTGGAGACAGAAGAAGGTCTGATCACTTGTCCGATTCCTAACGTCTCAGTCCCGGACAGCGGTGGGGAAATCACTGCATCGATGCTGATTCTGGTTGAGGGCTCGTTCGTTTTACCCGAGTAGAGACCGGGGGATTTCAGCGAACTGGCAACACCAGTCCCACAAAGGGCCGGCTGGTCAACAGAAGTTACTGGAGAGTTGTTTCTGTTCTCTTGTCAGCTCAGAAAATATCCCAGCGAGAGGATTGCGAAACTATACCATGCCAGGCAGGCTGTGAAATAACCAAACCAGACGAGTATTTGGACAACCCTCGATACCCTCCCCCTGATAACAAGAAATGGTATCAGGGCGGCACACAAGACAAGCAGTAATATCAAAGAGAGGAGACTCACCCAGATGGGGCCGTCGATGCTGCCCGAGTTGGCGAATGGGCCGATCATCGGACCTGCGATTACGCCCACCGCAATGGCCGTAATGTGCAGCGGTGTCTTGGGAGTACCAGCGATCTGGTTGTAAGTCTGGCACGCGCGGACTGCAATCAGAGCAGCAATCGCCCAGCACATCATCCAGATCAGAAGATGATATCTGGAAAGCTGCAGTTTATGACCACCGACCATGGATGCCACGTGATCGCTTTTCAATCG
>JAGQQT010000496.1 GCA_020426065.1 Planctomycetaceae bacterium
ATGAAGGGGTTCTCTCAGCTAAAGATCAATCGGTCAGGTGCCTGCAGAATTTACGGATTCTCGATGCAGAACAGATGCTTTTCACCCCGAATAAACAGCAGGTTGTCAACAGGAGCAGGGGTGGCATCCACGGTTTCTCCCACGCTGTTGGTGGCGACCACTTCAAATTCATCCGCATCACGAATGACTACGGTCGTGCCGTTCCGATCAGTCAGGTAAATCAGACCATTGGCGGCGATGGGTGAGGCATAAATGGATTCCAGGTCCGGCACGCGGGTCGGTCCGTAAATCACTTTTCCCGTATTGGGATCCACGCAGGTGATCACGCCCACTTTCGCCTTGTAAAAGTAAAGCCGTTTTTCGGTCAGCAGTGGCGATGCAATATCGGGAGTATCCCGATCAATCGTCCAGAGGACTTTGTCCGTCCCGGCAATATCTCCCTGGCCATCTGGCAGGAAGGCTCCCAGGAATGATCCCCGGTGGCCGCTGCCGATATAGACTTTTCCGTTACTGAAAACGGCAGACGCCACTGGTCGTTGAGTTTGTCCGCCGCAGCGCCAAAGCTCTTCACCGGTCTTCAAATCGTAGGCGCGAGCCTGATTCTGTCCGTTCATGATGACCTGCTGACGGCCTGCATGTTCGATGACCAGAGGCGTCGCCCAGCAGGTTGGTTCGTCCCGTTCGACTTTCCAGATCGTTTCCCCGGTCAGTTTATCCAGTGCCCACAATGAAGATGGACCTTCGTGATCCCAGGGGACGAGAATCATATTGCCGGCGATCGTAGGGGAACTCCCTTCGCCGAAACTGTTGCGGGTTTCCATCTGGCCGAAGTCATTCCGCTTCCAGACCAGCTTTCCATCCAGTGTGTAGCAGTAAAGACCGCGTGATCCGAAGTGAGCGTAAACATGCTCCCCGTCAGTGCAGGGGGAGGCAGCGGCAAAGTTATTCGTCTGATGGGTCGGTTCGTGAGGAGTGGCGGAAACGGCAACCTGTTTCCATAACAATTTCCCGGTCAGCTTCTCAAAACAGAACAGTGTGAAGTTCAACTGCTGTTTTCCGGCAGCGGGGGGAGATGTGTCCTGCGGGTCCGCAGGAACTCCCGAGACGACAAACAGTTTGTTTTCCCAGATCACAGGTGAGCCCGAACTCTGCCCGGGAATCTCCTGCTTCCATTTTACGTTTTCGGTATCGCTCCATTTTATCGGAGGTTTGGCTGTCAGGGAAACTCCATTCCCCTGGTCCCCCCGCCAATGGGGCCAGTTGTCGGCCAGCGCATTTCCGCAGATCCCTGCCACCAGTATGACCACCATGACACCGCGCATAATCCACTCCTGAGGCTGCACCGAAGGATATTGAAAAACAAGCCGTCCGAAAGGGACGGCTTGTCTGTGAAATTCCATCTTGCTCAAATTGCAGTAAGACCGCAAGTTCAAGCGTATTCTTTCTTGGTGACCAGACCAGGCATCGGAACGGAGTACAGGCCTTTCTCGCTGATCTTGATCGGAGCATCGGAGGTCAACGTGAGTTGATCAACCGCTGGTGCGAACTCATGATCGTGAGCCATGAACTCTTCCAGGGTGATGGCTCGACCGGTATGAGCGGCCATGCGGCCCATTGAAGTGACGGCGGAAGCCATCACGCCCCGTTCCACTTCGTTGTAGGTCACACCCTTGCGAATGGCCATCATCAGATGTTCCCATTCCAGCTGGTATGGACTTGGTTCGGGTTTGCCCCATTCCCAGGCCAGTTGATCATCCACAAAGCTCTGCCCCTTGTAAATCCGGCTCTTGGCAGGAGAGTGGGCCGAGGTAGAAATGACGGCTGATCCCTTGGAGCCGTGTGCATAGCTGGCAAACTCTTTGTCGCAGCCGTTCATGGTTCGGCCTTCCAGCCGCAATTTTGAGCCGTCGGCGAAGGTGTATTCGACCGAATAATTATCGAAGTTCTGATCGACATAGTTTCCACGATAATGGCGTCCACCGGCAGCCTTGGCATGCACAGGCCAGTCGTTTTTCATCCAGCAGCATTCATCAATGTTGTGAATGAGGAAGTCGCTGTAGGCACCCCCGGATGCCCAGAGGAATCCATGGAAGTTTCTGATCTGGTACATCAGTTCGGTCATGTCATTGCCGGGAGGAGGAGCGAAAGCGGTTGCGGTCGGTCCAGCCTGACGATAGGCACGCAGCAGAATCAGATCGCCGATTTCTCCGTTCTGGATGCGGTCGAACAGTTCACCACGGGCCACGCAGTGACGGCACATCAGACCGACTCCGACCTTCAGACCTTTGGCTTTGGCCACTTCATTCAGTTCCAGCATGCGGCGACTGGTGGGGGCATCAACCGTCACTGGTTTTTCCATGAAAACGTTGAGACCTTTGTCGATCGCATACTTGTAGTGGACCCAGCGGAAAGCAGGTGGAGTGGTGAGGATGACCACATCGCCCGGCTTCAGACAGTCCATGGCTTTCTGATAGCCATCGAAACCGATGAAACGACGTTCTTCAGGAACGTCCATCCGCTCACTGTGGCGACTGTTCAGGGCATTAAAGCTGTTGGTCTGACGATCTTCAAAAACATCGGCCATGGCCACCAGTTTCACTGGACCCTGCTCTGTGCTCAGTGCGTTGTCTGCAGCTCCGGTTCCGCGTCCGCCACAGCCAACCAGGGCAACCTGAATTGTTTCATCGCCAGCAGCATAGACTGCTGAATTGAGAAGAGATGTTGCTGCAGCCGCAGTAGCGGTTGTCTTCAGCAGATTACGTCGAGAAAGAGCATCTGATTGAAACATGCGTTTCCTTTGACAGTAGGAGGATCAGGGCAGGATGTCGAATGCGAGGCCGAAAACATCAGCATATTTTCATTTAATTTACCGTTTCGGCTGATTTATTCCAAGCGCCTGCTTTCTCGAACTCGCAACCCTTGAGAAAAAGAGTCTCGTCTCTCACAATGCGGCCTGAGGCATCTGATTTCGGTGAACATGCCCTCCTAACCGTCTTCAAACCAGTGGATGAAAGCCATTTCATGAATCTTCACGATCTGACTCGCGAACTCCAGCGTCCCAGCGACTCCAAAATCGTTCTGCTTGTTGCTGATGGTCTGGGGGGATTGCCACTGGAACCGGGTGGAAAAACGGAGCTGGAAACCGCCAAAACTCCCAATCTGGATGCACTGGCTGTGCGGGGAACGCTCGGTTTGAGCACACCTGTTATTCCCGGGATTACACCGGGAAGTGGCCCAGGTCACCTGGGTCTGTTTGGCTACGATCCCCTCGAATACAACATTGGACGTGGTGTGCTGGAAGCACTGGGCATTGATTTTGAGCTCGGCCCGCAGGATGTGGCGATTCGGGGCAACTACTGCAGCCTGGATGCAGCAGGGAAAATTTCCGATCGTCGTGCTGGACGTATCGGCAGTGATGTCGGTGCGAAACTGTGTGAAAAACTGGATCAGATTACTGTTTCCGGTGCCGAAGTTTTCGTGCGGCATGTGAAAGAATACCGACTGGTCATTGTCTTCCGCGGCGAAGGCCTGGAAGGAGACGTGGCCGATACCGAT
>JAGQQT010000497.1 GCA_020426065.1 Planctomycetaceae bacterium
TGGTCAGAACGCCTCTACGCGAGAATATCTTCGACAACGTTGCCAAAGACGTCGGTCAGGCGAAAATCACGTCCTGCATGGCGGTATGTGAGACGCTCATGGTCGAGCCCAAGGGTGTGCAGAATCGTTGCGTGCAGGTCGTGCATGTGGACCTTGTTGACGTGTGCATTCTGACCAAATTCGTCAGTCTCACCATGAGCGTAGCCCTGTTTTACACCGCCGCCGGCCAGCCAGATTGTAAATCCATCCGGATTATGATCACGTCCGTTGTTTCCTTGTGTAAATGGCGTGCGACCAAATTCGCCACCCCACCAGACGAGTGTATCTTCGAGGAGTCCTCTCTGCTTGAGATCCTGCAGCAGTCCAGCGACCGGTTTGTCTGTGGCTTTGGCATGCTTCTCGTGTTCTGGCATGTTGCCATGTTGATCCCAGCGGGGCGTTGCCTGATTGTCGGCATAACTGATCTGCACAAAACGGACACCTGCTTCACTGAGTCGGCGGGCACGCAGGCACTGGTATCCGAAGTCCTTTGTTTCAGGTTGATCGATACCGTACATTGTCAGCGTTTCTTTCGTCTCTCCAGAGAGGTCGGTAATTTGTGGAGCAGCCGATTGCATCCGGTAGGCCAGTTCGTAGGAATCCAGGACGGAATCGTAAGCTGCATCCGCAGAGGTCCGCTGGAGTTGAGCGTTTCCAATCTCCCGCAGCAGATCAAGCTGGCGCTGCTGTACGACCGGATTGTAGCGTGGATTCTGGACATTCTCGAAAGAGGCAGTCGCAGCCGGGATTCCAACCCGTCCCAGGGCAGTTCCCTGATGAACTGGAGGCAGAAACGCATTTGAGTAAAGGCGAGGCCCGCCTTTTGCTGAAGTTGGACAGACCGTTACAAACGAGGGAAGACTCTGGTTTTCAGTTCCCAGGCCATAACTGATCCATGACCCCATGGATGGTCTGATGAGGTTGGTGGCTCCCGTATGCAGAAAAAGTGTGCTTGGTCCGTGAGCAACCCCTTCGGTATGCATACTGTGAATGAAACAAAGCTCGTCAACATGTTTCGCGATTTCTGGAAAAAGGCTGGAGACATGCCGTCCAGATTCTCCATATTGCTTGAAGGCCCAGAGTGATTTCATCACCTCTTCACTTTGCACCTTCATTCTTCGAGCGTTGCGAAAGTCATGCTTCTTTTCGTGATATCTTTCGAGTGCCGGCTTGTAGTCAAAGGTATCCACATGGCTGGGGCCGCCCTGCATGAAGATGAAGATGACCCGCTTTGCCCGAGCCGGAATATGGGTTTCCTGTTCTGCCAGCGGGCTTGCCGTTGAACTGGAACCCTCGGCCTGGGAAGAGGAAATGCCCGCCAGGGACAGAGCACCAAATCCACATGCTGCTGACTGAAGTAATTGTCGCCGACCAGGTTGTCGCAGTGTGTTCATGTGAACCGCCGGTGGTGAATGGTTTGTCGTTCTGGTTAGGGACTCAATTGATGAATCGGAATTCGGGACTGCAGAACAGACTCTGAGCCAGGATTGTCCAGGCTTCCAGCGAATTCTCTGCATTCGAAGTCTTAAGGAACTGATTCGCCAGATCCAGTTCTTGGACTGATGGCATTCGGCCCAGAGTGGACAGATAGAGCCATTCAAGTTGTCCATCTTGTTCGAGCTCTGGATTAGCGAGCATCTGTTTGGCGGTTTCTTCCGCCAGATCAAGGATCAGGCTGCTATTCATCATGTAAAGTGCCTGGGTGGCGAGCGTGGTGTTTGTACGTTTGCCCTGCACCAGGTTCGGATCCGGGAAATCGAACACCGCCAGCATTGGATGCAGACGGTTTCGGAATACCGGGAGATAGACACTGCGCTGATTGTCACGGTACACAAAGTCAAATTCGGAGCTGGTCCCTGCAGGTACCGTATTCCCCCCCACGGTTGCTTCAAGACGGCCACTGATTTTCAGTAAAGCATCCCGCAGAAACTCGGCATCAGCTCTTCGTCTGGGAAACCAGGCCAGGAAACGATTTTCGGGATCGTCTGCCGACATGTGCTGAGAAGATTTTTGTCCGGCCATCTGATAGGTTTGGGAAAGAACAATATGTCGGATCAGAGATTTGACGGACCAGTTGTCGCGAACAAATTCACTGGCAAGATAGTCAAGCAGTTGCGGATGCGAAGGGAGTTCCCCTGTACTGCCGAAGTTGTCGACTGTGCGGACGATGCCTGCACCGAACAGATGGTGCCAGATCCGATTGGTCATGACCCGTGCTGTGAGCGGGTTCTTGGAGCTGGCGACCCATTCCGCCAGTTCGAGTCTGCCGCTTTGGGAGGTTTGAATGGTTGCATTACCGCTGGTGGTAACTTGTAAGACTCCCCGGGGAATCACAGGGCCGAGATTCCGAATATTGCCACGAATGCATAGAGCGGTATCGCCGATCTCTTCAGGCGACTCTTCTCGAACTGCCATGACCTGAACGGGAGCTGGTGGTGCTTCCTCTTTCATCTCGTCCATATGCCGGGTCAGTTCCTGCTTCTTTTCCTCCAGGCGAGCCCGTTCAGCGGTGATATCAGGGTCAGCAGTTGTTTTGAGCAGACTGGATCGCTGCAGTTCTTCCCGTTCAGACAGCAGCTTAGATGAAAGCAGCTGAACGGCATCGACGATCACTACTCCATCCGTCTGATCCGTTCCGACTATAATACGAACTGGTTCTGATATAGATGACTGTAACTTGAATGTCCCGAGCGAGATCAACAATCCATCGATCGGGGGAACCCGTTTCTGATCAATTTTGAAGGTGGCCAGTTCTCCAGTCTGGTCGCTGATCATGAAAGGTGCAGCGGATGTTCGATTCGTTCCACTCGAATAGGCAACTCGTACTTCGTATTGGCCAGGCTCAGGGAGTTGAAACTCGAAAACAGCAGTATTCTTTCCTTTTGCAGTTCCCTGGTCGTGCAGATACTCTTTCCCGACATACCTGGGGTTACTTGTCGAACTGGTCCAGTCGCCTGTCAGCCGGGGATCATCATTCACGAGACCGGCAAGTAACTTTGAGGCGACGCTGCGGTCGTCAGCCCGTGGATCGACCGACTTCAGTTGCCTGGTTACGTCAGCCAGTTCCGCTTCGAGTTGGTTGATTCGACTGCGATGTTCGTCATATCGACGCTGGTCATCCGGGCTCATCGGCAGATCCTGAGTCATCCATTCCGCCACATTCCCCGCACCGACTGACTTGGTGCTGCGAAAGATTCCGGCCAGAGCATAGTAGTCTGCTGTTGGAATCGGATCGAATTTGTGATCATGACACCGTGCACAGCCAATCGTCATGCCGAGAAATGCTTTGCCGATGGTATCGATCTGTTCATCGACCACTTCCATCCGCAGCAGGGCCTTATCCTGCAGTTCGTAATTGTGAGGACCCAGTATCAGGAAACCACAGGCGGTTAATTGCACTGCAGCCTGTTCCAGTGAATGATAAGGGAGCAGGTCTCCAGCGAGCTGTTCCCGCACGAACTGGTCAAACGGCTTATCGTTCTGGAATGAACTGATGACATAGTCCC
>JAGQQT010000498.1 GCA_020426065.1 Planctomycetaceae bacterium
GTGAAAGACTTCGTGGATCGGGCAGTGGTCAAAAAACAGCCGTTCTTCGTCTATTATGCCCCGTTTCTGCCTCACACCCCGCACACTCCTCCGCAGCGTCTGCTCGACAAATACACGAAGCTGACTCCCTACCTGCCGATTGCCAAGTACTGGGCGATGTGTGAATGGTTCGATGAAACCTGCGGAGAGTTGATCGATTATATCGATGGCAAAGGCCTGGCAGAGGAAACCATTTTCGTCTACGTCACGGACAATGGCTGGATCAACGATACAAAAGAGAGCAAGTATGCCCCTCGCTCCAAGCGTTCCCAGTACGATGGCGGGACCAGGACCCCGATCATGATTCGGTGGAAAGGGCATGTTCCACCCCAGATGAACGAAACCGATCTGGCCAGTTCAATTGACCTGGTCCCGACCCTTCTGGCGGCCGTCGGTCTGGAAAAAGAAATTACCCCTGAAATGGAAGGGATTAACCTCCTTGATCAGAAATCCGTCTCGGGACGGAAGCAGATCTTTGGAGAAATCTTCGAGCATGATATCCAGCACATGACCGACCCGGTGGCCTCGCTCCGCTTCCGCTGGGTGATTGATGGGGAATGGAAACTGATTCTCCCGCATCCTGGCCGTGAGCCGGACGCCAAAGTCGAACTGTTCCACATCACGGCTGACCCCTGGGAAGAGCAGGATCTGGCCCAGCAGAAACCAGAACTGGTGAAAAAGCTGTCCAAAGAAATTCAGGATTGGTGGCCAGTGACTGAGTAGAATGGGATCGCTCCTGCCGGTCATTCCCCGGCAGGGGCACCGTTCCAAACCTGCCTGAAATCGCAATCTTTTTCTCTCTTGAATGAACGTAATGACTGTGTCAGCTTCGAAAAATACATCCGTTCGTGTGGCAGCCCTGCAGATGCAGTGTGTCGCCGATAAGCAGACCAATCTGGATCGAGCGGCTGCTCAAATCCGGGAAGCCGCCTCACAGGGGGCTCAAGTAATCTGCCTGCAGGAACTGTTCCATGGTTTGTACCCCTGTCAGACTGAAGATCATGACCGCTTTGATGAGGCAGAGACAATCCCCGGCCTGATCACACAATCCATGTCCGACCTGGCTCGGGAACTGGGAATTGTGCTGGTCGTCTCGATGTTCGAAAAACGGGCGGCTGGCCTCTACCACAACACGGCTCTGGTTTACGACACCGACGGGTCCTCCCTGGGAATGTATCGCAAAATGCATATCCCGGATGACCCGCTGTATTACGAGAAATTCTATTTCACCCCCGGAGATCTCGGCTTTAAGTGCTTTGATTCGAAGTATGGGAAAATTGGTGTCTGTGTCTGCTGGGACCAATGGTTTCCCGAAGCGGCCCGTCTGACCGCCCTGACGGGAGCGGAGATTCTCGTTTACCCGACCGCCATCGGCTGGCATCCTTCCGAAAAAGCCGAGTTTGGAACCAACCAGTATTCGGCCTGGCAGACGATGATGCGGTCACACGCGATTGCCAACGGGCTCTACGTGATTGCTCCCAACCGTGTCGGGATGGAAGGCAACATCGAATTCTGGGGAGGATCGTTTATCGTCGACCCCTACGGTGCTTTGATCGCTCATGCCGCTCACGATCACGAAGCCATTCTGACTGCCGATTGCGATCTGAGTCTAATCAATACCGCTCGTACCCACTGGCCTTTCCTGCGTGACCGTCGCATTGATGCGTACGGCGGACTGACCAAACGGTTTCTGGATCGCAACGACTATGAATGATTCCTCTTTACAGCAGAGTCCCCGGGAATTGGGTTATCGCTGGCCTGCCGAGTGGGAGCCGCATCGGGCAACCTGGCTTTCCTGGCCGCACAATCCACGCACCTGGCCGGACAAGTTCGAACCGGTCCCGGCTGTGTTCGCTGAATTCGCCCGCACCATTGCCCGCTTTGAACCGGTCCATATTCTCGCTACCGGTAAGGCATTACTGCAGGCGAAGGTACTGGTCGGGAGGGAGGCGAATATCACCCTGCATGATGTTCCAACCAATGATTGCTGGATTCGGGATCATGGCCCGTGGTTTCTGCAGCACAGCTCCTCTCCTTCCCTGCTGATTGACTGGGAATACAACGCCTGGGGAGGAAAATATCCCCCCTTTGACGCCGATAATGCAGTTCCCGGTCGAATCGCCCAGTTTGAAGGGTATGAAAGACGGCAGCCCCAAATCATCATGGAAGGGGGCAGTGTTGAAAACAATGGCGCCGGCACACTTCTGGTTACGGCTCAATGCCTGCTGAATCCCAATCGTAATCCCGACCTGAATCGGGAGCAGATTTCCGAAATCCTCTGCCAGAATGCTGGTGCAGAGCAGGTGTTGTGGCTGTTCGAGCCGGACGATGAATCGCTGGCCGGAGACGATACCGATGCCCACATCGATCAGCTGGCCCGATTTGTCGACTCGTCAACGATCTTCGCTGTCACCTGTTCCAACCCGGAGGATCCCAACTTCAGCCTGCTGGAATCGATGCACACGCAACTTGTGAATCTGAGGGACCCTCAGGGCAACCGATTCGAAATTCTCCCGGTGGAACTGCCCGATCCTGTCTATCACGAAGAGGAACGCCTGCCCGCTTCCTATGCCAACTTTTATGTCGGAAACGGATTTGTCATCATGCCGACTTTCCGATCCGTGCAGGATCAGGTTGCACTCGGCATCCTCAAGGATTGCTATCCGGAAAGGGAAGTCATCGGAATCGATGCTACAGACCTGGTGTGGGGACTGGGAGCATTTCACTGTGCCAGCATGCAGCAGGGAGTCCCTGCTCCACTGTAAAACGGGTACGAAGTTCGCAGGAGCCGTCAGCGGATGTTCTGCATGCGGTTCTGCAGATCCGCTGGCAAAGAACTGATCGAGACACGAGCGGCGTTCAGCTGATTGTAAACCCGACGATCCAGAGCCGCCCGGATATCCGTTGTCGGATCCGGATCGGGTTTGATGCCACGCAGGTCGGCATTCCAGTCTTCCAGGACCTTCACCGTCACCTGATCAGGGACGCCATGCAGGGAGTAAACCACTTCCTCCATAATCGCACGCTGGGCATCGAGATGTTCGGTATAAACTCCCGAAATATCTCTGAGTAACTGGGCCCGATACTGTTTCCAGTCTGTTGAGGCGGAAGGTGTTACGGCAGGCACTGCTGGCTTGCCATTTTTCCATTGATCCACCACCTGGCGAATCAGGCCTGGCATTCCAGTGCTGAGCTCTTTGACAAGTTCGGGGCGATCTTCCGGTTTGGTTTTGGCAATCGTCTCATAAACAATCTGCTGCAACTCTTCATCAAACAGCCCCGGAATCTTTTTGACGATCTGATCGACGATGGGATCGGCAGGAGTTTTCGCAGGCGTCTTAGATTCAAACGGGTTTTGATTCCCAAATGGACTGGGCAGACTTTCCACAGGACTTGTGCCATGATCATGACCAGCATGGGAATCGGTAGAAGAATTGAAACCAAGGTCGATTGGTAAATCGTGATGGTTGTGTTCTGCATCTCCCTCAGGATGATCTTCAC